>JAGGSA010000034.1 GCA_021159325.1 Methanomicrobia archaeon
TATCTGTACCTACTGAAAAAAAAGAGAGCTACTGCAAAAGAGATCATAGAAAAAGCAGGACTATATCCCACCACCGTAAGGGAGGTACTTACAGAGATGGTGAGGGAAGGGCTACTTGAAAGAGAAAAATTAAAAATAGAAAATGCCGGAAGAAATCCATATGTTTACAATGCAGTCTCTCCGCTAAAGATAATAAAAAAACGCATTGCAGTTTTAGAAAAAGGGGTATCTGAGTTACTTTCTTTAGATTCTTCAAAAGAAATGAAGTTTAAACCTCCACTCATTCCTGTAAAGATAGAGATAAAGATCGAGACCAAGAAAAAGGAATCACCTGAAAAATGAATGAATATAATTTGGAAAAGATGTTACCGTAAAAATGAATACCGTAGAGCTATTACGTCGAAAATTATGGCTGGGAGCGTTGTGACAGCTATCAGTCAATTGAAAAGAATTATCAATTAACTTTATGAAAAACTGTCAAAAACTAGAAGATGAAATTAAGTTTGAAATCCACTCACAGAGATCACTCGATCAGTTCCCTCAGCCTGGCAATTACCTTCTCCTCATACTCCGTTCTTGTGGGCTCATCATAGGTCAGGAGATCCTTTTTTATAGCTCTTATCACATTCTGAACTTTCTCTGCATTGTACACCAGCATCAAAAAGTACGTACCCAATATCAGATGGAGACTGGCAAGCAGGAAGAAACCTGAAACAATGAGAAATCTTTCTATTGAGGTAGTTGTCTCAAAGATCACATTGCCCACTGTAAATACCAGTATTGTATAGTATAAAATTGCAAATAAAACAGCTATATACCCTATACTTTTTTCAAGTGTCGTTTTTTTCATATTCTCACTCTATTAACCCTATTTGTATCTATATAGATCTCTTTCTATTTAAATTTTTTGCTTATATCTTCTCACTGTGGTATGCAATTATTTTTGTTTTAGCTCGGAAGAGGATGATCTCACTCTCAAGGATATCATCAAAATAATAGTTTGTCCTATGGTTCTCCTCTATAAAAGTTTTCAATATTCAGAACATCGTGATAAAGAACATTACTTGTTACGTTGGAATTCACCGAAAGCTTTAAATACCCATAGGGTAAAGATCTTTTCGAATAAAAAAAATAGAGGTGATATAAATGGCTATAATAGCAAAGGCTTCGGTAGACAAGCTCATTAGAAAAGCTGGTGCGGAAAGGGTTAGTGAGGATGCCGCAAAGGAATTAGCTAAAATACTGGAGCAGGAAGGAATTGAGCTTGCAAGAGAGGCAGTAGCTCTTGCGGAGCATGCTGGAAGAAAAACTGTCAAGAAAGAAGATATTCACTTGGCTACAAAGAGATAAAACTCCCTCTTTTTTATTTTTTATTTTTTGATGAGAAATTATTTATTGTAGTCTTCTGTTATTTGAATGATGTGTATTGAGAAGATCCTTAGTGAAGGTGAAAAGCACAATATAGAGTTCAAATCCTATCTTAATGATGACCATCTTTCAAAAGAGAGAAAACAGAGATTGGTTTCTCAGATGAAATACAGGCTGGAGAGGGGAAACGGTAAAGCATATTATATTATCGGAGTTTATGATGATGGAAAGATCTGTGGATTGACAGAGAATAAATTTCTAGAAACTCTGGATGTTATAAGAGAAGTTTCAAAAGAGGTGGGAGCGGAGATCAAAAAAATAGAGAAATTTAACAAAAATGGTGTATTTGCAAGGATAACAATAGAGAATAATCATGAGATAAATAACAAAACTCACATAGTGATCGGAACAATAGGACATGTTGATCATGGAAAATCCACTCTTATCGGGACTCTGATAACGGGACAAAAAGATGATGGCTCTGGAAAAACAAGGATATTCCTGGATTTCCTGCCACATGAGATCGAGAGAGGATTGACCGCAGAGATAGCATATGCTGTCTATGGTTTTGATGACGAAGGAAATCCCATGAAACTGAAGAATCCATTGAACAAAAAGGAGGTTGCTGGGGTTGTTGATAAAGCTAAAAAGCTGATATCTTTCGTTGATTGCCCGGGACATGCACCATGGCTCAGAACAACAATAAGAGGCATTCTTGGTCAGAAGGTTGATTACGCACTCCTCGTCATAGATGCCTCAGAGGGTGTGACCTCGATAACAAAGGAGCATATGGGAATAGCAATAGCTATGGAGATGCCCATGATAATAGTTTTAACAAAGATGGACAGAGTGAGTGAAGAGGAAGCGAAAGCTGTGGAGGAAAATATCAGCATTCTTTTAAAAAAACTTGGTAGAATTCCTTACAAAGTAAAAAATCATGATATAAATATAGAAAATGAAAAAATTGTTCCTATATTGAAATGTTCTGCCATAACAAAGGAAGGATTTGATCTTCTCGATAGAGTTCTTTTCAAGCTTCCAGACAGAACAAAAAAGCCTGAAAAACTGGAAAAACCATTTCTTATGTACATAGATAAAGTTTATTCAATAAAAGGAGTTGGGACGGTCGTTACAGGAAGGGTCATGCAGGGTGTTATAGAAAACAACAGAGATCTTTATTTAGGACCGTTTGAAGATGGATACAGGAAGATAAGGGGACAGACAATAATGGAACACTATCATTATCTGAACAGGGCTGAAGCTGGAGACGTTGTTGGAATAGCCTTAAAAAATGTGAAGAAAGAGGAAATAAAGAGAGGAATGATACTCTCAGAGAAGGAGGGGAAAAAGGTGAGGGAGTTCATAGGGGATGTCTTTATACTCTCACACCCAACGACGATAAAAGAGGGATATGAGCCTGTACTCCATTTAGAAACAATATCTGAGAGCGTGAGGTTTGAGGAGATATATGGGAAAGAGTACCTGAGTGTTGGGGATCGTGCCAAGGTGAGAATGAGATTTAAATATAATGCCTATCATATAGAGGAAGGAGAGAAGTTCATATTCAGAGAAGGAAGATCAAAAGGAATTGGAGGAGTAGAAAAGGTATTGTAGGTGAAAAAATGGAAAAAATAATAGTTGATAAGGAATTAAGTTTATTATCTTCAGATGATTATGTTTTTGTAGGCAGAAAATCGAGTGTTTTTAAGAAATATAGAGATAAGGCAGGAATGTATATTGGAAAAGTTGCGGAGGTACCTGAGAACGGTGATTATTTCGGGAAGAGAGTACTTGTGGACTCCATATCTCCCCATGCTATATTCATATGTGGAATGAGAGGATCGGGGAAATCCTATACTCTGGGAGTCATGGCAGAGGAGATAGCATTGAAAAACGATGCCGTTGGCGTCATAATCATAGATCCCATGGGGATATTCTGGTCAATGAAACAGAAAAACAAAGTGGAGAGCGAAAAACTCACCCTTCAGGAATGGGGACTTACTCCTCAGGGTATAGACTCTGTAAAAGTTTTTATACCCAAGGGACAGACAAAAGAAGCTCCTGAGGAAACATGGGATGAGATCTTTACAATAAGACCCTCAGAACTGACAGTTGAGGACTGGTGTCTGACCTTTGACGTTGATCGTTTTGATGTTATGGGAATCCTCTTGGACAGAACGATAGAATGTGTTAGAGATGGATACGTAACAAAAAAAGGTAAATTCATAGAGGGAAAACCAAAGGGGTACAGTGTGGAGGATATGATCCATGTGATAGAGAACGAAAAATCAATTCTCTCCTCCGAAAAGGGATTTAAAAGTGCTACAAGGAGAGCTTTGATAGCAAGATTGAAAGGTGCGAAGAACTGGGGCATATTTGATGAAAGAGGAACAGAACTGAAAGATCTATCGAAAAGAGGACAGATCACAGTTATAGATGTATCTTTTCTGGAGGATAATGTGAGAGCTCTTGTTGTTGGGACTCTTGCAAGAAATATACTGAATACGCGAAAGATAGTTTCAAGACAGGAAGCATCTGGTGCGTTGTCCAGTATGATAGGCAGTATCCCTGTGACATGGCTCCTTATAGATGAAGCGCATATACTCGTTCCTGGTGGTGGCAGAAAGACAGCAGCTTCTGATGCTCTTTTAGAATATGTGAGGCAGGGAAGACAGCCTGGATGTTCAATCGTTCTCGCAACTCAACAGCCCTCCGCAGTGGATTCGAGGATCCTCTCACAGACAGATATCCTTTTCTGCCACAAACTTGTATATGGAGACGATATAAATGCTGTTATAAGAAGAATGCCATCTGAAATGCCCAGGATGTTTAAAAACAGAGAATTCATCCAGAATTTGCCCATTGGAATGGCTATTGTAGGTGATAAGCAGGAAGAAACATCAAGATCTTTCCTGGTAGCTATAAGACCAAGGATATCACAGCATGAGGGAAGAGAAAGACAGCCAATATTTGAGGTGGATCCTGAGGTGATGAAAGAAAATGTGAAAAATATAATTGCCGAGAAGTACAGAAAGGAAAGCAAGGAAGATCTCAAAAAAATAATAGAAATAGTCAATGAAGATTACAACCTGGCTCTTGATCTAGATAGCATCCTGGAAGAACTGAGAGAAGAAGGAAGAATAGAGAGAAAAATAACAAAAGAGGAAATAGAGGAAATAAAGGAGATAGAGGAAACTCCAATAGAAAAATTCACAGAGATTGTGGAGATTCCAAGAGAAAAGGAGTTGAAACCTAAGGTGGAGCCTAAATTGAAGGAACTCAACTTCAGAAAAGCCTCTGTTCTTTATGGAGAGATAGATAGAGAAAGAATCTATGAAATAGCATCTAAAAAAGCAAAAAAGAGGCTTTTTAAAGAGATAGAAAAAGTAGAATCATGCCATAAGATATTTTATCCAATATTCAGAGTCATTTTTGATTATTTTCCTGAAAAAGGAGATTATATCAATCTTTCGTGTCTCGTAGATGGCCTCACCGGAGAGATATTGAGAAAAAATAAAAAAATAGAGAGAACAAGAGGACTGAGAGATCTGATACCCCTGAAAGACGATGAAATGAGCTTCATGATATATCTCATAAAAAGAGAGAATGCCACACAGATAGAGATAAGAAATGAAATGAAGTTGAATCCGAACAAAATAAAATCTGTTTTGAGTTCTATGATACAGAAAGGGCTTGTGAAAATCGATAGAAAGGGTAAGTTTGAGGAGATAAAACCTTCAGGTCATTATAATATCGTGTGGGATCCGAGAGATAAAAAGATAAACTTTGAGTATGCCGTTGAGGAGGAGTTCCTTGATCTCGATACTATAATCCATGAGACAATCACAGAAAAGGAGATAGCAAAGGCTCTCAAAATATGGGGAAAGGCCAAGATATGGAAGATTGAAAAACTCTATTACCCCTACTGGATCGTATATTACACAGGAGAAAAATCCAGAGTAGAAGTTTTTGATGGAATATATGGTCAAAAAGACGATTACGCAAAAAATATGATAAGACACAGGATCTGAGATCTCATCACTCTCTGTTTAACAGTAAACTATTTAAATTATAAATCATGTGACGTGCATGGGTAGGAGGATCTAATTCTCTTCTTCACACACACCTCCACATCTTTTCCTCCTACCCGCATGAACTTCTATAAAAATATAAAATATCTGATAAGAAGAAAACTATACTCACTCAATAAAAAACATTTGTTTAATATCACGGTTTTTTACCTTACAACTGAATAAAAG
>JAGGSA010000120.1 GCA_021159325.1 Methanomicrobia archaeon
GAAAAAGGGGATCTTAAAAAAACTATAAATTCGCTCTTAAAAGAGCGTTTTGTTGGTAGTGTTAAGTTTAATGAAGGAGAGATACTTTTTTTGGATGGTGAGTTAACTTTTATTAAATATGAAAATGAATCTGGAAAAAATTTAGAATTCAACAGGATCTTTGATTATAAGATAGAGGAACTGAGTGATGAAGAACTCAGGCTTAGAATTAAATGGCATGAACTTTTGAGTGAAGAAAAAGACAGAAAATCTATCATAAAGAATCTCGGTATCTCTGATGTAAACAAAGAATTTGTGGTAAAGATTCTGGAGAAGGAGGGTCTTTTATATCTTTTAAAGCAGAGTGATAAGAATGCTCCTCCTGAGAAATGATCCACTGATAGAAAATATAAAATCAGATTATATCAAAATAGAGAAATTAATGCTCGAAATGAAAGAAAAAAAGCTTACAGGATTTTTCGAAGTGAACCTCGGGAAATTCAGCGATATACTCATTTATAACTCTGGAAAGGTTGTAAAGGTGCTTCAGATCAATTCTAACTTTCGAACCATAAACAAGGATAAGGTGGTCTTAGATCTCGTAAAGAGTGAGGCAGTTTTCAGTGCGTATCGTATGAAGGAGAGTTATCTGAAAGCACTTCTTTTTTCCATCGAGAATGTGCCGCTGTATAAGAATCTCAGCAGTGATTTTGTGGATATAAGAAAACTCCTGAAAAAACTCGAGAAAGACAAGTTCAGTGGCGTTATCTATGTAAGATGGAACAAAAGATCTGAAGGAATTATCCTTATGGACTCAGGATCTCCCAAAGCATCTGCCTATATGGAAGAAAAAATAGTTATGGAAGGAGCTGAAGCTTTAGAAACAATAATTCTTGAAACAGAAAGAAAAATGGCAGATATAGATGTGATAACTGATAGAAAAAGTAGTTTCTAAGATAAAAAGGCAGAGATCAGTATATTTTTCAATTTTTCAGTTAATAGCTCTACATTCATCTCAAATCTTATCTTGCAGAGCTCCAGTACCTCAGGATCATAATCGGCCAATAATTTATCTATCTTCTTCTTATTTATTTTATAATTTTCCTGTATTTCCCTGTATCTATTAGAAAATCCCGATACATAGGTGTTTATTAAGTCTCTAAATCTGGAATTGACAATATCATCAGATATTTTTTCAATACCCACTCTTTTAAATGTCAATCTGACACTCAGGAGATCCTCTTCGGGTGTCCTTTTCAGTTTGGGCTTCATGAAGGCAAACTCATAATCCACATTGTACACTGGACTAAAAACATCATCTTTAAACTCCTCCACCACATCGCTTTTCAGGATAAGAAGATTGACCCTTTCATTATGAAGCCTGTCACCAAGTCCTATGCAGTGGGCATCAGCCGCAGCTTTCCCTAAGTAGTAGATATAATTCATTGCGTCTTTCTCATTATCCAGTTTCTCCAGATTCTCACAATCTACTCCATCCAGCCACTCTATGAAAAGCATTTTTTCTCTTTCTATGACATCAAAAACTGTTGCTCCGAGGTATCTGTAGATTCGGGATGCCAGTTTTTCCTCCTTTGAAAATAGTCCCTTCTTCTTTACTATAACAATCCTCGGTGCTCTGTAACTCTCTTTGAAGATCATGAGAAGAGGTTTTGTGGAGGTTTCGAACTGCATAACATTTTCTGGGGTTTCACCATAGATCTCCTCTCCCATTCTTTTAAAATGTTCTTCAGTTTCTTTATCAAGTTTTTTTATGCTTTTGAACTGAGATTCTTTAAATTCAAAAGAAACTGGATTTTTCTTTCCCAGAGTAAGTTTTAAATCTTTTCCAAGTTTTCTCCATGCGTAATATGCCACCTTTCCCGAGTGCGCTAACTCCCCACCGTCTCTCCTTCTGAATTTCTGTCTCACAAAGTCTCTCCATTCAGGATATGTTATATCCGGCATTTTTTTCAGATATTCCATCGCTTTTGGTCCATATCTGTATTCACAGACCATGGTATCACTTGTATGACTCCACAACTCCCCTTATGACCTTTATACTGTATAACCACAGTTTCTCGAGAGATGTTGTTGGCGTGATGGTGTAATCCTGTACATTTCTTACCTTTATTGCATACCTCGCAAATCTTGAAAGATACAGTATCATCTCCTTTTCCCTGTTTTGTTTTGCATATTTTAAAGCTTTGAGAGGTGTATACTCCTCTTTCTCCACAAAAAAGCCATTAAGGAGTATATAAAACCCAAAAGCATAATTGGAGGATTCTTTATCAGAGTATTTTATTGCTCTCTGGTAAAAAATATTGGAAAGATCCTTTATCTCCTCTTCATCTTTTCTATTGAAGATAAGAAAAGCTATATCTCTGTAAAGCTTTTGAAGCTCCTCTTCAGACTCCAATTTCTTCCATGATATCTTTTCCATGCAGTATATAATACCAAGAATTTAAAAAGATATTTGGAGAAACTTTTTTATGGAACTTCTTGTGGATATCAGAGAGAGACATATTATGGATCTTCTGAGAGAGTACAATCCTGAGGTGATCAGACTTTCTGCAGGGGATATTTTAATTGTAAAAGAAAATACAGGAATTCTTATAGAAAGAAAAACACCTTCAGATTTTATCTTCTCAATAAGAAGTAATAGATTGTGGGAACAGCTTTTAAAGATGATAAAATACGATAGAATAGGATTATACATGGTAAAAAGAAGAATGCTACTTATCCATGGTCCTTTAGAACTGAATGCTCAGATATTCGGTGCATTGATGGAGATCCTGTTTGTATATGAGATCCCCATTATTTTTCTAAATAATGATTTTGAGTTTAAGGAGTTTTTCAGGATACTGTTGCAGAGAGAGGAGAGAGGATTGAATGATAAAGTTCCACAGGAAAGATGGTACAGAAAGAGATTCAGAGAAGATCTTCCTGAAAAGGATAAGAAGATATACATTCTTGCTTCTTTACCTTATATCGGAAATGTTCTGGCTAAAAATCTATTTGCTGAGTTTGGATCCATAGCTTCCATTGCTACCGCTCCTGAAAAAGATCTGATGAATGTTAAAGGGATAGGAGAAAAGAGAGCAAAACTGATATACAGGATGTTTCATTGAACTGGGAGAAGCTACAGGAATTATTGCTTTTTCTCATATATACAGTAATGGAAAAAGATATAAATAGAAAAAGTGTATTGAGTAACGTATGAAAAAAATTATCCTTGTGTTGCTCCTCGTATTTATGATGCCATTGGTATTCTCAGCCAGAACTGTATATGTTGTGAAGTTAAATGGTGAGATAGGGGTTGCCACAGAGAGGGTGATTGATAATGCCATAGAGAGAGCAAACATAGATGGAGTTGCACTCATTATAGAGATGGATACTCCAGGGGGGAGAGGAGACGTTATGATGAATATAATCAAAAAAATAGAGTCCTCAAAGATCCCTGTAATTGTGTTTGTAAGCCCCAAGGGCGCTATAGCTGCCTCCGCAGGAACTTATATAGCAATGGCTTCCAATCTGATAGCAATGGCTCCAGGAACATCCATAGGTGCATGTGAACCAATTCTTGGATACGATCCCACAACAGGAGAAATAATGGAAGCACCTCAGAAAACAATCAACTTTTACTCAAGTTACATGAGGTCACTAGCAGAGAGTCATGGCAGAAACCCAGATGATGCAGAGAAATTTGTCACTGAAAATCTGAGTCTCACTCCAAAATCTGCACTTGAAAAAGGATTGATAGAGCTTGAAGCAGAAGATCTTCAGGATCTCATAGAAAAAGCTGATGGCATGAAACTGAAGGGTAGAGAAGGCGAATTGAACCTTAAAAATGTTAGGATAGAGTATTTTGAGACATCCTTTAAGGATAAATTCATAATGACAATAACAGATCCCAATATCGCTTATCTTCTGATGACCATAGGGATACTGGGATTGATCTTTGGCTTCACAACTCCTGGATGGCATGTCCCAGAAACCTTGGGTGCTGTATGTCTCGCTCTTGGAGTTATCGCTCAGGGGTATATAGGTTTCAACCTTGGAGGGTTTGTACTGATAGGATTGGGAATACTCTTTTTCGTTATAGAACTTCTCACTCCTACATTTGGTCTTTTTACAATTGCAGGAATAGCATCTTTCTTTTTTGGATCGATGTTTTTATTCTCTGCCACAGGAGAGGTGAAATGGGTGATACATAGAGAATTTTTTACTCAATTCAGGTATCTTGTAATCCTGATAACAGTCTGTGTGGGTATATTTTTCGCTTTTGGTCTTACAAAAGCCATGAAGCTACGAAAAACAAAACCCACAACTGGAAAGGAGGAGATGATTGGGTTGGTTGGTATTGCAGATAC
Organism: Methanomicrobia archaeon; assembly: GCA_021159325.1. Taxonomy (GTDB): domain Archaea; phylum Methanobacteriota_B; class Thermococci; order Methanofastidiosales; family B48-G16; genus B48-G16. The sequence continues at coordinate 4,350 of JAGGSA010000120.1, forward strand.
AGATATAGATCCAGAGGGACAGATCCTCGTTAGAGGTGAAAGATGGAATGTTTACAGTGATAAGAAAATAAATAAAGGGGAGAAAGTAGAGGTTGTAGATGTAGATGGGCTTATTTTAAAGGTTAAAAAACATGAAAGGAGGTGAAAAAAATGGAATTAAGCTTTATGCAAATGGCAGGTGTATTCATTGTACTTATCGTTCTGATGATACTTAGCTCTGCAATAAAGATCGTTAAAGAGTTCGAGAGAGGAGTTATTCTCAGGCTTGGAAGATTGAAGGGTGCAAAGGGGCCTGGAATATTCTTCATAATACCCATAATAGACAGGATGTACAAAGTTGATCTCAGGACAAAGGTACTGGATGTTCCTGTCCAGGAGGTAATGACGAGAGATAACGTTCCTGTGAGGGTAAATGCTGTTGTTTATCTCAGGGTGATGGATGCTTCAAAATCTATTATACAGGTAGAGAACTTTATCTCTGCAACGTCACAGATCTCGCAAACAACACTGAGAAGCGTTATCGGACAGGCACATCTTGATGAGCTTTTGAGTGAGAGAGACAAGCTGAACAGGGAATTGCAGAAAATAATAGACGAGGCAACTGATCCATGGGGAATAAAAGTTTCTGCTGTGGAGATAAAGGACGTGGAGTTGCCATCAACTATGAAGAGATCTATGGCCGCACAGGCGGAGGCTGAAAGAGAAAGAAGGGCAAAGATCATAAATGCTCAGGGAGAACTTCAGGCCGCTGAGAAACTTACGGAAGCAGCAAGACTCATGGCAACTGAACCCATGACAATCCAGTTAAGGCTCTTGCAGACGATATCTGAGGTATCCGCTGAAAACAGTTCGACAGTAATACTGCCTTTCCCCATAGAATTCCTGAGAATATTTGAACAGATGAAGAAAAAATAAAACTCGGGATTTTATTTTTTTATTTTTAAATTATCTTTTCTCTTTCACCACCAGGAACACAGCTATGAGTACCACTGTGAGTATTGGAGCAATGTAATACAGTATCTCCATCTTTTCTTGCGATTGCTCTGTCGGTAATGGAGTTTCTGATTTTTGTTCCGATTTTTGTGGAGTCTCTGTGATCTGTGTTTCTGATGGAGTTTCTGTACTGACATTTTCTTCAGCACTTCCCACCATCATTTCTACTTCTTTTTTAAAGGAAGTTCTCTGTGTTTCTGGTGCTGGCTCTTCAATGAGGATCTTATCAGAGACACCGCAATCTGTCAGATATAGGAATCCAAGATCCAGTAACAC
>JAGGSA010000067.1 GCA_021159325.1 Methanomicrobia archaeon
GCTGAACCATAGATTAATATCCCCAAAACTTTATCAAAGAGGAATTCAAACTCTCCTGAACTTTTGCTCTATCTTTTAATTTTCTTGAGGACTTAAGATCCCCTGTTAAAACAACATATCTTGAAACCATTATATCCTCTTTCATCTCAATTATCGAGATGCAAATTCCTAAGCATGCCAAAACCTTATTTAATCCACTCTTCATTCTATCTTCATGTACAAGGAGTTTGTTGAGAAACTATATACATACACCAGGTTTGCGAAACTTGGACTCAAAAACATCCAGAATCTCCTGGAGATCCTCGGTAACCCTCAGAACAGTTTTAAAACTATCCATATAGCAGGTACAAATGGAAAGGGATCTGTGGCTGCGATGATAACACAGATGCTTATGGAGGAGGGATACAGGACGGGATTATATATCTCTCCACATTTAGTGGATTTCAGGGAGAGGATTCAGATCAACAGGGAATGGATACCTGAAAAGGATCTCCTCAGGATAGGAAAAGAGCTCCTTGATATTGTCGAATCAGGGAATCCTGCTTCTTTTTTTGAGATCACAACAGCAATAATGTTCAGATATTTTGAAGAAAAAAATGTAGATTATGGTGTCATAGAGGTGGGTATGGGGGGGAGGCTCGATGCTACAAATGTTATTCTTCCGGAGGTTTCAATAATTACACATATATCATTAGATCATACAAAAATTCTTGGGGATACAATAGAAAAGATAGCGTCTGAAAAGGCAGGAATAATAAAAAATAAGCCTACAGTGATCTCAGATTACAGTCTTTACGAGTTTTTTTCGGGGATATGCAAAAAAAGAGGATCGAAATTGTATTCTGTTGGAAAAGATATAAAATATACAAAAAAAGGGGAATTTTTTGATGTGAGTGGAGTTATAAATCTAAAAAATTTAGAGGTCTCTCTTAAAGGAGATCATCAGATACTGAATGCCTCCACAGCCATTCTTGCCGCTTATATTCTTGGAATATCCAGAAAAAGCATCAGAAAAGGTTTAAAAAATGTAAGGTGGGAAGGGAGATTCGAGATCGTCAGCAGAAAACCTTTGATAGTCTTTGATGGTGGACATAACCCGGATGGGGTAAAAACAGCGGTAAACACCATGAAGAAACTCAGCTATGAAAATATCTACATACTGTTTGGTGTTTTAAAAGACAAAGATTACAGAAAAATGATCGATTATCTTAAAGATCTGAAAGGCAGTTTTATCTTCACAAAACCGAACAGTGACAGAGCTTTAGACCCGGAAGAGCTTTTAAAGTATGCTGATGGAACTGTAATAACAGATCCAGAAGAAGCCTTTAGAAAAATAAAAGAAATGGCAAAAAATGAAGATGCAATTCTGGTCATTGGATCTCTGTACCTCATAGGAGATATAAAATCTACTCTATGTAAATAGCTGGCTTTGTTGGAATGGCAAGACTTTTTTTGTTCTTTGGATCGTAATCTTTATTAATTTCGAGTTTCATTCCAATCTCCTTTTCTATGAAATTCTTCGATTCTTTCAGGATATCCTCCTCATCTATTTTTTCCGAGAATATCCTGTTTTTTATGAGTTGATTTATCAATTTGCTCACAGTTTTTCCTCTTTTCCTCATTTCTTCATCTTTCATTACCTCTTTTATACTATCATTGAAATTCCTCTTTTTTTCAACGATCTCACAGACCCTCCACGCCCAGTCCGGTGCTGTATAAACGTAAACGATCTTTCCCTTTATCTTTGTGACCTTTATTATCTCACGGATATCATTGATAACTCCCTTTATATACTCCTCTCCTCTCAGTATACCTTCATCCTCGATCTCCCTGTATTCCGGCCATTCAGATACCGATATGAACTCCTTCTTTCCAAGTTTCTCCCATATCTCCTCTGATATATGCGGTGCAAAAGGAGCAAGAATCTTTGTCTGCACCTCTATAAACCATGATATTACCTCCTTATTTGGAGTCCCGCACCTTCTCAGATACCACTTCAGATTTCTCTGAAGATCGAAAAATCCTTTCTGTATAGCTGTCCTGAACATGAGGTTCTCCATTGCTTCGTCAACTTCCTTTATCACATTGTTCACAACAGCTTCAAACCACTGATCTATCCTCATTTTATTCTCTCTGCCTCTACCATAGTTATTTACAGCAAAATCGTACCATGAGAGAAGTCTCTCCTTCACCGTCTCAACGAACTGTGTTTCTATATTTGCATCATCGACACCTTCTCCCGCAAAGGCAAGTTCCATTCTCACAGGATCTGCTCCATGTTCTGCCACATGATCCTTAAGCAGTGTTACATTTCCTCTGGAAGTTGACATCTTTTTTCCATCTATGGTTACCCATCCATTGACAGCAAAAGATCTTGGCCAGTATTTCTCAGAAAATATCGCAGTATGGTTGAAGAGACAGAATGTGAGATGATTCTGTACCAGATCCTTACCGGAACTTCGAAGATCAAATGGATACCAGTACTCAAACTCTTTTCTCATCTTCTTCAGTATCTCTTTTGGAACGCCATAATCCTTCTCGGTTTTCTTTCCGAGGAATATATAATCAAAGAACTCGTCATCTATAATATCAGCTTTTATCGTACCTTCATTGAAATATTTAGAGATGGTATAAAAGGCCATGTATATCGTAGAGTCTGAAAGGCTCTCGATCACCCATTTCTTGTCCCATGGCAGTTTTGTCCCGAGGCCAAACTCTCTTGTACATGCCCAGTCATTCAGCCACTCCACAACATAATGAAACTGTTTTTTTACAGTCTCAGGGATGATCTTCATTCTATCAACAGCTTTATGGGCTTCTTTTTTCCATTCAGGATCTCCATACCTTATAAACCACTGATCCTTCACTATTCTGACTATACATCTTGTGAGACATCTGCATACAACATTCCCAGAAGGTTCATACATTATATCTGCTTTTTTTGAATCCAGAAGCATTTTTTTAATTTTTTCCTTGGCTTCCATGACAGGCATTCCCGCATACTCACCACAGTTATCATTCATCACTCCCGTGTAGAATCCCATGGAATAAACTTCTTTTTTTGCTTTTTCCAGAAGTTCTCTATCTTTCTGAGACCTTACTCCAAGCTTTTTACATATCTCAACGGCGGGAAGATCCCCAAATCCTTTTGTTTTTATTATCGGTATTGGTTTTATCTTTTTTACCTCGTTCCAGTCAAGGCCAAAACTTTCACAGAGTTCTTTATCTCTCTGGAGATCATAGATCCCCATCCAGTCATCTGGAGCATCTGAAGGAACGCTTGTGACTATTCCTGTTCCTTTATCAGGATCGCAGAAAGTTGATGGGAGAATTATGATCTCTCTCTCAATGCCAGGAGCCTTTACATACTTCCCGAGTAGATCCCTCCCTTTCACCTTCCCTGTGATCTCGACATCTTTTTCCTGATTTTTCAGTTTCTCAGCACATTCTTTACTTATGATCCATATTTCACCGTTAACTCTTGCTTTAACATACTCTATTTCAGGATCCACCCACAGATTCGTCTGCCCGAAGATGGTCTCAGGACGAAGTGTGGCAGCAATTATATACGAATCTCCAAACTCAAACTTTAACAGTGTAAACTCCTGAGGAGTCTCTCCTTCCCCCTCAAGCCTCGCATGGTCACCCACAGGGTTTTTACACTTTGGACACCATATCACAGGATGTTTTCCTATGGCTACCAGTCCCTTCTCCTTAAGTTTCCTGAACTGCCATTCGATGAACTTGTTATAATAGGGATTGAGAGATGTGGTGATAAAAGATCTTCTCCAGTCTATTCCAAATCCTGTTGCCTTTAAATGCTCTATCATTTTTTCTGAGAAATGTTTTGTCCAGTAAACAGGATCTTTGAAGTTTTCTATCTCTTCTTCAGGAATACCCATCTTCCTGAGATTATTTATCTGGATCTCCTCTCCCTCTGCAATTCTCTCAGCAGCAGCTACTATAGGTGTTCCTGTGCAGTGAAAAGCAAATGGATATAATGTATTGAAACCTTTCATTCTTTTATATCTTGCGATTATATCGCCTCTGAGAAATGTAAATGCTCTGCCAAGATGTAGATATCCGTTCATATACGGATACGGTAGATTTACAAAAAATTTCTCTCTCTCATCGGGATCTGCTTCGAAGATTTTAGCCTTTTCCCATCTTTCCTGCCATTTTTTATCTATGGATCTGAACATAACTATCTACCTCACAACTTTTCAAAACTATCCAAGAAGAGATCTTGTTTTCATGCGCATAAAAAGCAATCACGTACCCTGTACATATAAAGAAGGAATAGCGGGATTATTTATAAACTTATCGGTCGTTGAAGAATAAATAGAAAAATATATAAGGTTGGCATGTAGTAATGATAACATATATGAATTAAATTCAAATGTGAGGGTAATAGTATGAAAGAAGAGAATGGAGAGAAGTTCAGAGTTTTATTTGAGAACAGTCCTGAAGCTCTTATGTATACAGATGATAACTACAGAGTTATAGCTATAAATTCCCGTTTTAAAGATCTTTTTGGTTATTCTATCGAGGAAATAAAAGGTAAGAATATAAATGACTTTATAGTACCCGAAGAAAAGAAAAAAGAGGCCGAAGATCTTGATTATATGTCACAGAAGGGGTATGTTTTCTATGAGACCGTCAGAAAAAGAAAGGATGGTACTCTGATCCATGTATCGATATCTGCAAATCCCATAATCTCCGATGGAAAAATAAAAGGCCGTATGGTGATGTACAAAGATATTACAGAAAGGAAGGAAATTGAGAGAAAACTCTCTGCGATATACGATTTTAGTAGAGATATATCTCTAACTTACGATATAGATAAACTTGCAAATGTGACTTTGAAGGCTGCAGAGAAGATTTTTGGCTTTAATATCTTTCATTTCATGTTAATCGATAATGAAAAGAACGAACTGGTAGTAATAGCTCATATAGGAGAGCTAAAAAAAACTAAGTTCCCCTTAGAGGGTAAAGGAGTTACTGTTTATGTCGCAAAAACTGGAATCCCATTAAATATCAAAGACGTTTCTAAAGATGATAGATATATTGAAGGTGTGCCCGGTGTTAAATCTGAAATGTGTGTCCCTTTGAAAGTGAAAGATCAAATAATAGGAGTACTGAATGTCGAAAGTAAAAAATTAAATGCTTTCAATGAAAAAGACTTAGAACTTCTGGAAGTCCTGGCATCTCAAACAGCCATTGCAATTAAAAATGCAGAGCTATTCACAGAACTTTCCTCTTTAAAGGAGTTCAATGAAAAAATTGTGAACTCTTTAAACGAGGGGATATGGATGGAGGATGAGAAAGGATTCTGCATATATGCGAACCCCAAGATGAAAGAGATGCTCGGGTACGATACTCTTATAGGAAAGCACTGGAGAGATGTAATAGCTCCCGAAGAGATCGACCATGTAGCAAAAGAAACGAAAACAAGGCCACAGAAGAGAAAATCTTCTTATGAAACTCTTCTTTTAGCAAAAAACGGAGAGAAAATCCCTATTATTGTTTCTGCAACTCCTTTGTTTGAGAAAGGAAAGTATATTGGAATGATAAGTGTTATAGTAGATATAAGAGAACAAAAGAAGATAGAGGAA
>JAGGSA010000080.1 GCA_021159325.1 Methanomicrobia archaeon
TTCATTTGACATAACGTACAGTGAACACAGTCCTGATAAAGAACCTTCTGAAGATTTAGCAAATAATGTTAATGAAAGCTTGGCCAATGCATTATCTAATGACATAAAAGTTCTAGTCGGTGGCCCACTCGTTAATCAAGAAACGATGATTTATCAAAATTATTTCCCGATTAAAATAACAAATGAGCATCCGGGAAAACATAAAGGTGTAATAGAGGTAATCGATGATCCATTTGGTGAAGGAAAAATTGTATTGCTTGCAGGATCAGATAGGGAAGGTACCAAAGCAGCAGTAGAGATATTCAAAACATTGGAGGAACTTCCGGACAAGCCAATTATTGTTGACTGGAATAACGGAAATCCAATAATAGTTGAAAGACCATAAGAACTCTCTAAAAAAGAAATAGAGAAACTAAGAAGGAAATTAGATGAAGATTATGCAGAAGGAAAAATATCGAGAGAAGAGTATCTAAAAAGAAAAAAAGAATTGAAGGATCAGAGAAAAATTTTTTTAAATCTCTAAAGTATAAGAGAAAGTGAATAGAAACAAGGGTTCATGTAGAAAGCCTGAAGAATCATTACTTGATTTTTTTGTGTATTTAAGAAATACGTATCCGAAGTATTTGTTTTTTGATATTAATAACTTATCCGTTCCTGAAGGTTAAAAGGAACTTATTGAGCCAAAAACTGTTTTTGCAGATTTTTATGTAAGAACCGAAAGCTTTATATATAAGTGTTCTTACATAGTGCTGGTGATACAATGAAAAAGATACTGGCAGTGGCAATAATCATGAGTCTGATAACAGTACCCATAATGGCAGCAGATAATTTCAATATAACAGTTCTCCCTGATAAACCATATTATAAACATGGAGAAACTGCTAAAGTAACAGTTATAGTTGCAAACAAAACTAATTTTGATCTTGAGAATGTAAAGGTAAAACTGTTTCCAGAAAAACCGTTTTCCATAGAGGATGATGAGTATTCTCTTGGTGATATGGGATATGGCTGGAAAGCTTTACCAAAGACTGCAATATTTAAAATAGATATAGATGAAGATGCAGAATCTGGAGAATATACAATAAAAGGGAGAATAGAGAGCAATAAATTTTCTCAGGACTTTGATTTTAAGATCAGAGTAGTTTCTGAGGTTCTCATATCTTTGGAGAATGTTGTTTATCCTGAAAATTTAAAATCTGGAGATTCTTTTGATCTCAGTTTTGTTCTGAAGAATATAGGAGGAGCGAAGATCGAATGGATGAAATTAAATCTTGTAAGCGAAGTTTTTCTCCCGAAGGAAGGAAGTTTGGAAAGAATATATAAAAATATAGATCCAAAGGAAAGCACTAAAATAAGTTTTTCACTGATAACTGATAAAAAGACTCCTCCTGGAACTTATCCTGTAAATTTAAATATAACATACAAGGATGAGTTTGGTAATATCATCAATGAACAGAAAACTATTGCCATCAGGATAGAAGAGATGAAAAATGCTGTTATAGACATAACAGAGGTCAAAACAGGGACATTGGCTCCAGGAGATAACTTTAAACTCAGTTTAACATTAAGAAATTCGGGAAATGAAGAGATAAAATGGATAAAAATTGGAATAGATCCATTGGTGAACTCAATCCCTGTTGTGACTCCGAACAATGATGATCTTGAGAAGCTTTACAAAGATCTTCTTCCGGATTCTGAAATCACGGTGAATTTTGATCTGAGTGTAAATGAAGACCTGGATTCTGGAGATTATCCCATAACGCTTAACATTGTATACTTGGACGATTCAGGGAATATGGTAAATGAAAAACATATAATTGGGCTGGAAGTGAGAGGAGTTCCAAGGATAGTAATTCAGGGCGTGGACTCCGATCCGAAGATACCTTTCAAGGGCGGAGAAGTTACAATCTCTGTTAATCTTGAGAACATAGGAACTGGAGATGCCAAAATTGTGAAAGTTGGATTTTCATCCGATTTTGGAGATTTTATGAGCTATGTCGGTGGGATAAAGAAAGGAGACAGTAGTGCAGCAGTTTATAATACTGTTATCCCAAAAACAGAGAAAGAAAAATGCGAGATAAAGATTTTCGTGCAGTATGAAGACGAGATAGGTAATAAAAAGACTCTTGAGGATACTTATGTCCTGACATTGAAAAACAAAAGAAATCCAACAGGATTTTTGATAGGTATATTCGCTGTTTTTTTGATAGGTATACTCGGCTGGATTTTAAAAAGACGCAGAGAGATGAAGAGATTGATGGAGGATACTGAATGAATTTTCTGGGGATTGTTTACAAAAATATACTGAGGAGAAAGGCAAGAACATTTCTCTCTTTGTTAGGGATAATGATAGGTGTTGCTGCGATAGTAACATTAGTGGGCATCTCCAATGGATTGAGAAGCAATGCTTTGGACGTGATGAGTACCCTCACAGGTGATATCACAGTTACAAAAAGCGGGAATATCCTGGCTACGGAAACAATGGATGAATCTGTTATGGATAAAATAAAAGATATAAAAGGAGTGAAATATGTCGCTCCCGTTGTTATCATACCTGAAAAAGAGATAGAAACAGGAAAAGGTATTGGAAGTTTTGAAGTTTATGGAATAGATCCTGTGGCAGAGAAACTTATCGGTACAGCAGCCACAGAGATAAAAGAAGGGAGAGCACTGGAAGCAAATGACAGATACAAAATGATAGTGGGAAGTGCATACGCAAAAATGAAAAATCTGAAGGTGGGAAGTAAAGTTACATTTTATGATAAACAATTTGAAATAGTTGGTATAACGGAGACGGGGAACTATATCATGGATCAGATGCGGGCAATACCAATAGATGTTGCAAGAGAAGTAGCAAGATTAGATCCCAGAACAATCCATATGGTGAGGGTTAAGGTGGAGAAACCTGGAACAGAAAAAGAAGTTGCTTTGAGAATAAATTTAATAGTCCCGAATGTTGAAGCAACTACATCATCTGAACAGACGGAACAGATAAGTAATTTTATGGATACGATACGGACAATGACATGGGCAATATCTGCTGTAGCTGCTATAGTCGGTGGTATAGGAATCATGAATACAATGCTGATGTCTGTAATAGAAAGAACAAAGGAGATAGGTATCTTCAAGGCTGTTGGCTGGAGCAACACTGACACCTTAAAAATGATATTACTTGAAGGTTTCTTACTTGGATTTTTTGGAGGGATTCTTGGGGTTATAGGAGGAAAACTTGCCACAATGATATTTGCCTCTTTACTGGCACAGTTCCAGGCAGATATAACTTTAACTCTCGTAGGGGAAGCCATGCTGTTTGCTGTTTCTCTTGGTGTTATCGGAGGGATATATCCTGCTTATAGAGCTGCTTCAATAGATCCTATAGAAGCTTTGAGGAATGAGTGAATGATAGAGCTAATAGATCTGAAAAAATACTACAGAATTGGGGATATAACGGTCAAAGCCCTTGATGGAGTGAGTATGAAGATAGAGGATGGAGAGTTTATAAGCATCGTTGGTCCTTCTGGCTCAGGAAAAACAACTCTTTTAGATCAGATAGGCGCTCTTGATACCCCAACATCTGGAAAAGTTATAATAGATGGTATAGATATTGCTAAAATCCCGAAATCCATTCTTTATAAGCTCAGAAGGAAAAAAATAGGCTTTGTGTTCCAGGAACATAATCTCATACCGAGTTTAACAGCTCTTGAAAATGTTCTTATCCCGTTACTTCCCGAAGGCATAGATCAGAAAAAATATGAAAGAGCGTTAAAACTATTAGAGATAGTAGGATTGAAGGAAAGAGCTTTACACAAGCCTTCTGAACTTTCCGGTGGTCAGAAACAGAGAGTTGCCATGGCGAGAGCTTTAATAAATAACCCAAAACTGATTCTTGCAGATGAACCGACAGGTTCCGTGGATTCAAAAACTGGACAGGAGATCGTTGGATTTTTGAAAAAACTGAACAAGGAATTCAATACAACGATAATAATAGTGACTCATGACCTGGAAGTTGCAAAAAATACAGACAGGATCATATTTCTACGAGATGGAAAAATAGATAGAGAGGTAAAAACCCTTTAATATACAGAGTTTAAAAAGAATCATGATAGTTTCGTTGGCACAGATGGATATAGTACAGGGAGATAAAGAGAAAAATTTGCAGAAAGGAATAGATTTTATTGAGGAAGCTGCAAAAAGAGGATCTGATCTCATAGTATTTCCTGAACTATGGACAACAGGGTATGTAAGGAATATAAAGGAGTTAGCAGAGTCTTTTGATGATGAAACTATTGATGTGCTTATAAAAAAAGCAAAAGAGAAAAATATAAAGATTTTTGGTACAATAGCAGAGAAGGCAGACGATTATTACAACACGATGCATTTCATATCCTCAGAAGGTTTAGAAGCTTTTTACAGAAAAATTCATCTCTTTTCAGTGATGAAAGAAGATAGATTTTTTGCACCAGGGAATAAAATTGGGATAAAAGGGAATATAGGGATGCTTATATGCTATGATCTCAGATTCCCGGAACTTTCAAGGAAACTGGTAATGAATGGAGCTGAGATACTCATAGTATCTGCAGAATGGCCTTATCCGAGAATAGAACACTGGAGAACACTTTTAAGAGCAAGAGCAATTGATAATCAGAGTTATGTTATAGGATGCAACAGAGTCGGCAATGATGGGAAACTCGAGTATTTCGGGCATTCCTCTGTTATAGATCCATGGGGAAAAACGGTAATCGAAGGAAAAACAGATGAAACTCTCTTAACATGCGAGATCGATCTTTCTCTTGTCAAAAAAGTACGGGAAAACTTCCCCATCCTGAGAGATTTTCAGAGAGTAAAAATTTAAATGGATTTTATAACTTTTTTCAAGGGTATTCCACGATTTATAATTCACACTCACTTGGTCATGTCCTCAAAATCTCTTCTACTTTCATAGCCCGTTTTCTTCAATCTTCTCCAGTACTTTTTTGATACTATCTCTTAGTTTCGGGATATCTTCAGTGGCAGTACCCCAAACTGCATCTAAATCCACACCAAAATAACCATGAATAAGCTTATCTCTCATTCATGCTATGTTTCTTCATGGAATATCTGTATACTTATTTTTTAGTTCCTCAGAAATATTTTTAGTTGCTTCACCTATTATTTCTATCTCCCTTATCACAGCATCCTGAATCATATGATTTTTCATGAACTCATCACAGTTTACATTCTCCAGATATTTTTCGATTAGATTTATGGCATCCATGATGTGTCTCAAATATACCCTGTCATCTTTTTTCATTCCAGAACTACCCTTGCTTCTTTTTCTATTTTTTCTATAAGATAAGGGCTAATGAATTTTTTAGTCAGTAAATCTACCTTCATTCCAATATTATCCTCTAATTCCTGTTCTATTCTCACCAGCTCAAGTAAACTCTTTTTATCTGAAAATTCAACGATGATATCCAAATCGCTATCCTCCTTAGATTCTCCTCTTGCATAAGATCCAAATACTTCAATTTTTTTTGCCCCATACTTTTTAAGGATCCTGATTATACTTTCAATTTTTTCGTCTCCAGACATATAATATCTCCATCCCAGATCTTTTTCCTGAATAATTG
>JAGGSA010000073.1 GCA_021159325.1 Methanomicrobia archaeon
TGCAGCACCTCAAGGACCCATTTGCGATTTTAACCTAAGTCCTGCGGCGCCTTTGTTTTTGAATGAATGTGTAGGTGGGAGCCATCGAAGCCTTGCCGCCAGGTAAGGTGGAGGCGCCGTTGGGACACCACCCTTCAGAAACTATGTCGCTAACCGCTTTGCGGGACACCAGGAGATGGGCAGTTTGGCTGGGGCGGCACGCCCTTGAGAAGGTATCAAGGGCGCCCTAAGGTCGGCTCAAGCGGGTCAGGAATCCGCTGGAGAGTGCAAGGGCAAAAGCCGGCCTGACTGGATTCTGCCCAGTAGAGAATCCAGAGGCGAAAGCCGGGCCTAGCGAACATCAATGCCCTCAGTGATGGGGGCTTGATCTCACAGAAAAATTACCCCGGGGATAACAGGGTTGTCGCGAGCAAGAGCACACATCGACCTCGCGGCTTGCTACCTCGCTGTCGGTTTTTTCCATCCTGGGTCTGCATCAGGACCCAAGGGTGGGGTTGTTCGCCCATTAAAGGAGAACATGAGCTGGGTTTAGAACGTCGTGAGACAGTTTGGATGCTATCTGTCGGGGGTGCTGGGTGTCTGAGGGGAAGGTAGCTCCAGTACGAGAGGAACAGGCTGCCGTGGCCTCTGGTGTACCGGTTGTCCGACAGGGCACTGCCGGGTAGCTACGCCATAGCCGATAAGGGCTGAAAGCATCTAAGCCCGAAGCGGCCCCCAAAAAGAGACACCCGCTCTCTGGTATATAACGGGGCTGGTGACAGCAACGTTACCAGAGACGAGGACACTCCTATAAGAGGAGGTTGATAGGCTGGGGATGTAAGCGCCAAGGGCGACCGAGGCGTTAAGTCCACCAGTACTAATAGTCCAAGGCATGAGACTTCGAAAGAGTCTGAGATCGGGTGTAAGATACGGACTTGTGCATGGTTTTTCTATATTTTTCTATAAATTAATTATTTCTGTTTCTTTTCCTATCATTGAGAGGTATCTTTCACATAATAACAATCTCTGGATTACTCTTATGCTTCATACCAAAAGTTTTTTATAGGGGGTGAGATTATGTGTAAAAGGTGATTGCATGGAAAGAAGAAATATAATTGCAGGGGTTATTGTTATTGGGATACTTGTGCTTGCTCTTGGCGGAACATATACATATCATCGGAATTCTGAAAGTGCAACTGTTACATTGATAATCGATTACGGTACTCTGAAGGAGAAAGACGTATACGAGAACGTAAAGATGCCGGAAAATTCCACTGTACTGGATCTCTTAAGAAAGGTAACGGATGTTGTTACAGAGGAGACGCAGTATGGTAAAATGGTTGTATCCATAAACGGTGTATCTCAGGATAAAGATAAGGGTCTCTGGTGGACATACACGGTAAATGGAAAGATAGCAGAAACAGGTGCAGAGACAAAACTTCTCCACGATGGAGACGTTATCCAATGGAGTCTCAAAAAGTTTTAGACAGCAGAAAAATCGCCCTGCTGTCTATATTTGTAGCTTTAGGAGCTGTTTTTAAGATAGGTCTTGCTGCGATACCAAATGTTGAAGTTCTGACATTCTGGATATTTGTGATTACAGTGGTGTATGGGCTCAGAATCGGATTTACAGTTGGAGTTCTCGCAAACTTTGCAGCTGATCTTTATATTGGCTTTGGACCATGGACACCTTTTACTTCCTTAGGATTTGGACTTGTCGCGGCGATTGTGTATTTATATAATAAGAAAGCTGGTTTTAGATCAAAAAGAGATTATCTCTACTGTGGTATTATTGCTACTGTTGTCTTTGATCTCTTTACTGTGATCACAACTACATGGTTAATCCTCGGCATTCCACTTTTAACAGCATTATATATGCAGTACGGAATACTTCCTCCTACATTTTACCCCTTTGGTATAGTCCATACAGTCTCAAACGCAGTTCTCTTTTCATTTCTCGGAGAAAAAATAACTGAAGTTCTTAAATCATCGTTTGCAATTTTTTGATAGTTTTTTCTTTTGTGTGATATTTTCGGCATATACGATGTTGCGACCGAAGGCAATTTTGGGAATTCTGTGATTTTCTTTTCACCTGCTGACGGTAGTAGAACTTTTTCTTAACCTATAGAGATGATAACATGAAGGATATATAGGTTTGGAATATTTCTATGGTGCAATAACCAAAATGTGCCCCCCATAAGGTACGTCTGTGGATCAGTTCCTGTCCTGAGATTCAAAGATAAGATATTTAAGTAGTCAGGTGATATAAAGTTAAGGAAGAGTTCTAAGAGAGGTTATACGCTCCCGACAGGGGCGAGGAATGCAAAGCATTTCGAAGAGTCAACTTCGGACGCTCATAATCATCCACTATTTTTCAAACTTTCATCATCCAGCTAATTGAGTAATCCCATATGATTCAATGAGTGAGCCACAGAATAGCAGAACAAATACAAGCACAAAAATGATTTTTTCGGATGAGTTCAATCTTACGTCTCTCCATTTCCTGCTTGTAACTATCTTTTTACCATCAGAATACCAGAGCGTAAATTTGAATGACGTTACAGCTGCTAAGAGATATGCTGAAAGCTCATAAAATCCTGCATGGTGAAAAACGTCAAAACCCCTTATGAGTCTGAGATAAAGGGGTGGAGCTTCGGTCACAACCTCAAAAGACCACGTTCCAAGATAAAGACCAGCAAGGATGACGATGCACCAAAATCCAAAGTATCCAATTGGCACAAACTTTTCCTTTGAGATTCTAGATTGTTGTGCGATAAGATTAGAACATATGATAAGAGATGTTGGAATAAGATTGTATCCAAATATTTGGAGTGTTGAAATCCATAAATTAGGAGATAGTTCTAATGCACTTACAACAGTATGTTTACTTCTTAAAATTCCATCAGGTAATAACAAGTAAGCTAGTATAGTTACTGATATGTAAATTAGAAGGAAGGAAACATACATCCAGCCAATGCGTTTGTAAATATTATCATCTACCGTACCATCAATTATTCTTTTAAGTGTGTTCATTTTGCTTACCTTCCATGAGTTTGATATCCTTAAATCTTTTTATTTCATGCACCCCGAAGCCGATTGAATATAACTTCGATATAACCTCAATGCGTATATACACCTTTGGCTGAATCCTTTTATCTCTCTATATTTTTATCTTTATTAAATTTTCTTTTAATTGGAGAATATTGTATGTCAGAATCCTGCATGACAAAAATTTATATACCGAAGATAGTAAGAGAAAACATGCTGTATCTTATAGGTTTAGGGCTCAAAGGAGATGATATTCCATACTCTGGTATTGAAGCTGTAAAAAAATGCAGTAAGGTTTACTGTGAAACTTATACCAGCATTCTTGGAATTGAAAAGGAGAAACTTGAGGCTATTCTCGGAGTAAGAATAAATTTTTTAAAAAGGAAAGATGTGGAAGAAAAAAATTTCATTATAGAGGAAGCTGAGAAAGAAAATATATGTTTTTTAGTTCCTGGAGATCCTTTAGCGGCTACAACACATATAGACTTAGTTTTGAGAGCCAGAAAAAGAGGAATAGATGTGAAGATAATCCATGCTGCATCAATATTTTCAGCTGTTTCAGAAACAGGTTTACAGCTTTACAAATTCGGAAAAACTGCAAGTATAGCTTATCCCGAGGAAAAATTTTTCCCAAAAAGCTTTTATGATACCATAATCTCCAATAAAGAAAGAGGACTTCATACCCTACTTCTTCTCGATATAAAGGCAGAGGAGAAAAGATATATGAGTCCCGATGAAGCTTTTGAGATACTTGGAGCAGTTGATAAAAATGGGATAATAAAAAAGATAGTAGTTGTTTCAAGAGTTGGAAGAGATGATCAGAAAATAATTTACGGGGATATGAATGATCTTAAATCATATAAATACGGAGATCCTCCTCACTGTATAATAATTCCTGGAGAACTTCATTTTATGGAAGAAGAGTTTTTAAATTTCTTCAAGGTGAAAAAATGAAAGAGATAACGGATGAAAAACTGGAAAAATATATTGAAATAGCAGAGAAAGCACTGAAGAAAGTTAAAATAATAGTTCCAGAGAGCTCTCATTTAGAAATGGTGGCAAAGGATTTTCTTGATATGGCTGAAAGATACTACAAGGATGCTTTATACTACAGAGAGAAAGGAGATTATGTAACTGCATTTGCAGCTTTGAACTATCTGCATGGTTATTTAGATGCAGGAGCAAGATTGGGGATATTCGAGGTCAATGATTCAGATTTATTCGCCTTCTAACTTGGAGAGATCCACATTCTCCTTTACCATCTTTTTTATAGTTTCTATTTTTTTCCTGTCTTTTGCTTCTATCTTTGCTGTGATATTTTCAAATCTCTTTGATGCTGAAAATGTATCTTCTGAAACCAGCATTACAGGGATATTAAGTTTCTCTGCCTTTGCGATTACCTGGGGACCGGGGTATATTCCTCCAGTAAGGATGAGACAGGAAGTGGAGGTTTCCAGTGCAGTAAGCTGCATATCCACCCTATCTCCTCCTGTGATTATGGCTTTGTTTGCATATCTTCTCAGATAGCTTAAAGCACTCTCTGTACTCATGGCACCGATGAAAACTTTGTCTATCCTCCTTTCGAGCCCTTTTTCTCCAGTGAGAAGATTTGCTCCAAGTATATCAACGACATCTTCTACTATTATCCCCGAGAGAATCTTTTCATATGGGAGAATACCAAGAACGTCTATTCCTCTATTTTTAAGCTCTGGTACGACTATATCCTCGATCTCTTTTCTATTTTTCACCTTGTTTATCACCACACCATCAAGATTTACTCCGAATGAATTCAGGAAGTATCTGCACATCACTGTTTTATCTATTATATTTTCTATGTCTCCTTCTGCTACAATTATACTTCTTAGATTCAGCTCTTTCGCTATATCTCCTGCCGAGAGTCCTGCATATAAACCATACGATGCATTCTGTGCAGATTCAACAATCACAAACTCCCTATCTCTCCTGATCTCTTCAAATCTTTTCTTCAATTCCTTTTTTATACTCTCTTTTTTATCAGGATCTCTCGATATCTCCCTCAGTATCCCAGCATAGTCATGGAAGATGGATATCTCCTCTTCTTTTTCTCTCAATTCTAAGACTGTCCTGAAAAGTTTAGAGTCTTCATCGTATATCCTATCTTCTTTTACGACTATTTTATCACTTAAAGGCTTGAAGTATCCTTTTTTACCTTCCAAATTTAGACATATCCCCAATCCAAGAGCAGTTTTTCCTGCATTCTTTTTTGTTGAAGATATTAACAGATTTTTCATACTCATACCTCTTTTAATGTCATTCTGGCATCTACTACTTTACATCCTTCCTCTAAGACCATTAAAGGATTTATATCTATCTCCACTATTTCTGAGATTTCATAGGTTAAGTGAGATAAAACTGATATATTTTCTGCGAGAGAGTTTATATCTTTCCTCTTCTCTCCTCTGACACCATACAACAGTGGATAAGACTTTATA
>JAGGSA010000048.1 GCA_021159325.1 Methanomicrobia archaeon
ATAAGAAATCTCTTCCAGAAATCAATATCCTGAAACCAGAAAAAACAGAGGAAAAGAAATTCTGGAAGGAATATATGGAGGATTATAAATTAAAGGCTTTAAAAAATGATCTTAAAAATATAGAGAAAAAAGAAGAAAAATACAGGAAAATGGGTGATAATAAGATGCTTGAGGAATTATCCGAACTTAAAAAACTGATCAAGGAAGAGATAAAGGAGAGGGAGAAATATGATGCTTGAGTATGAAGTTCAGAAACCAAGGCTGAAGACGGAAAAACTGATTAAAAAAATAGAAACTCTAAAATTGCAGTTGAAAGAACTTGAGGAGTACAGAATAAAGATATCTTTAAAAATAGTAATTACAAATAAATCCATAGAAGAGTTAAAAAACAAGCAGGAAAAGATAGATGAAAAAGTATTTGAATCTCTGATCTCAGATTATATAATGGAACTCCATAAATACGAAAAAGAAGAGGAAAAGCTGATAAGAAAGATAAATTCCATGGAGGAAGAACTTATGCTTTTCGAGGAGTACAAGCCTCTCTTAGAAAGATATGAAAAGATGAAAGATGAAATGGAGTCTGTACTGGAAAAAATAAAAAAAATTGAAAAAAAATTAAATTATGTGTGATCTGAATGTATAAAATAGGAATACCTCTACTGGATAATGCACTGGGAGAAGGTTTTCCCGATAAAACTGTGATAATCCTCTCAGGTCCTCCTGGATCTGGGTTCTCAATATTTGCCCAGCAGTTTTTATATTATGGGTTAAAAAACTCTGAATATGGATTATACTTCACATCCGAAGAATCGCCTTCTGAGATAGTGCAGGAGATGAAGTTTTTTGGATGGGATCTTGAAAGATATATAGAGGAAAAAAGATTGAAGTTTATAGATGCCTATACTCCAAGATACCAGAGTATTTCCAGGGAGGAAACAGAAGAAGGATACTGGTCGTGGGATGTCGGTGCTGCAAATCAGCTGAGGGTCCTTTTTTCTGAGTTTATAAAGGAGTTTGAAGGTGAAAGATGCAGAGGGATTATAGATTCTTTCTCATATCTTCTGAGAGTCAACGATTTCGGTGAAATGGTAGATCTATTTGAAACGATGCAGTTGTCAATAAAAAAATACGGTGGTGTTTATTTCTTTTTGGTTGTTGAAGGCATGCATGAGGAGAAAATTATAAGCACAATTTACCATATGTCTGATGGTGTAATTCAGTTCAAGATAAATGAGAGAGGAAGTAAAATAGAAAGATATATGAAAATACTGAAATTAAAAAGGACGATATACAGTTCCAGATTGATTCCCTACAGAATTACGGATAAAGGAATTGAACTGGAAACAACAGAAAGGATTTTGTAGGTGATTTTATGGAAGAAAGAGTAAAAACAGGTATTCCCGGTCTGGATGAGATTCTTGAAGGAGGACTTCCTAAGGGGACAAATGTCCTGATATCCGGTGGCACAGGTACAGGTAAAACCATATTCTGTTCTCAGTTTCTCTATAAAGGTATAGAGGATTACAATCAGAATGGAATCTTTGTTACCCTGGAAGAAAGAGCAGAAGATCTCAGAAAGGAGATGTTGAGATTTGGATGGGATTTCAAAAAATATGAGAATGAAAATAAACTGGCTATCATAGACGGTACCTCCACCAAGCTCAGAAAGAGGGCTGTGAAGGAGAAGTATTCACTTGTAGGTCTTGATATCGATGCCCTGATCATAGAGATAAACAGGGTATGCAGGGAGATAAACGCTGAAAGAGTTGTTATAGACTCTATCCCATCCCTTGGAATAAAACTGGAAAACGAAAAAGAACTGAGGAGATCTGTATACAGATTGAGCACACTTCTCCTTGAGATAGGAGTTACATCCTTCATGACCACAGAAACGCTGGGAGACGGATTCTCAAGGTATGGAATAGAGGAGTTTGTCTCCAGAGGTGTTATAAAGCTTGATATCATCGAGAAAGGTGATAAGTTCGTAAGAACGATCTATATAAGAAAGATGAGGGAGACCCGATTTTCAATGGAGAGGTATCCATTCGATATAGAACATGACGGAATAAGGATATACACAAGAGGAGAGGTATTTTAATCCTTATACTTTTTTTATTGCAAAAAAAGATTTCGAAATCAAAAAGATTTTTATATTATTATTTGAGAATATTTTCTAATGGAAATATGTGTTCTTGGAAGCAGCAGCTCTGGAAACTGTACCCTGATCAAAACAAAGAGAACATCAATACTGATAGATATGGGATTTTACCCGAGATATATTGAGGACTCTTTATCAAAAATTGATACTTCTCCGGAGGAGATAGATGCAGTTCTCATTACCCATGAACATACAGATCATATAAGAGGTGCTGAATCCTTTTTCAGAAGGTACAAAACACCATTTGTTATGAATAAGCTCACATTTCAGAACTCTCATCTGAGGTTGATTCCAGCAATATTCGATAATTTCCAGAGATTCAGAGTAAATGGGCTAAAAATTACCCCAATACCGATAATGCATGATTCTTCAAACCCTGTGGCATATTTAATAGAGGGAGAGAAAAAAATAGGTGTTGCCACCGATCTTGGAGTGACTGACTCAAAATTGAAGACTTATTTTAAAGATCTGAATGTGTACATCCTTGAATCCAATCATGATACTGAGATGCTTTTAAATGGAGAATATCCTGCTTTCCTGAAAAAAAGGATACTCAGTGATTATGGTCATCTCTCGAACGAGCAGTGTGGAGAAACACTGAAGGAAGTATGTGAAGGTGCAGATGTTTTTCTTGCACACATCAGTGAAAACAATAATACCCCTGAGAAAGCAAAGAATACTGTGGAGGAGATTACAGGAGATGATTTTAATATTCATCTCACATTTCCGAAAAATGTTTCTGATGTTGTGAAAGTATGATGAAGTAATATTCGTGAACTCCTGAAAGCAAAATTTAAATATTGATAGTATAGATATAATCTCAATGAAAAAACCTAAATCTAACAGAGAAGGTATAAATCCTGTGATAGGTGTTGTACTGATGATTGTGGTGGTGGTAATTATCTCTATCTCAGTCTATATGTGGACATATAAGTTTACTGAAGAAAAACAGGTGGAAGCTCCTCAGGAAAAAATACTGCTGGAGAGTACAGAGGGTAATACAGCATATATAAGAAATCTTTCAGAAAATGACGTCATAATTGACAGAATTTACATTAACAGTAAAGTAGAGGACGTGAATATTCTTATCCCAAAGGGAGAAGTAAAAAAGATAAATTTCAATGCAGAAAACGGTGATAAAATTCAGATTGTGACAGAAAAAGGAACTAAAGTGATATTTCACTATATTGGTGAAGGAACTGAGAATGTAAACATGATGCCTATCGCAGATGCAGATGGACCCTACTCTGTTAACGAAGGCAGTTCCATTGTTCTTGATGGCACCGGAAGTAATGATCCGGATGGTGTCATTACCAGTTACCACTGGGAGATCACAAACGATCCAACAGGAGCTGCTTCTCTCACTAATGCTGACACAGCCACTCCCACCTTCCATGCCCCCTTTGTCTCATCTGATACAGATGTGGAGGTGGAGCTCACAGTTACCGATGACAACAGTGCTACTGACACAGATACAACAACAGTGACTATCAATAATGTGCCTGTATGCCCCCACCTTTATGGATGGGATGGAGAGCGTTATCAATTTATAAGCAGTATGATCCCCAACTCTATTCTTAAAAGATACGAATCAACGTATTATCATACAGCTGACTGCTTGAAACTCCGAGATGACCACTATGATCTTATTCTTTTTGAAGCTGTCTCTGAAAAAGCATGGATAAACAATGTAGGCCTTAGAGTAGTAGATTATCCAGAAGATAGAAAGATGGTGGTAAGTCGTTCCGGGGAGATCTACATAGTGAAGAATCCCCAGCCCGTAGAGGGAATTGACAGTTATGGGAATGATGTGACATCTCTTCTTAAAGAGATGGATGGAAAATACTGGTCCTCTGACCTCTCTACGAAGGATATTCAGAAGGAATTGAATGACTGGATCATTCTTAAACTTCCAAAGCCAGAAACTCCTATTTCCGAAGCCAAACTTTTAATAGCTGTAAGAGACAGCAATCTTCCTGATCTTGCTCTGTGGTCAATTATGCATTATTTACTGGGAACTCCAAACTCAGAGTATGTGATACACACACTGGAAAGAGAAACAGATCTCACTTCAAATTTTGATAACGATTTTGAAGATGTTTTAGGCATTAAGATACAGTACTGGAATGGAACAGAGTGGGTGACTGTCAATACTGTGTATCCCGATTCACAGCAAAATCCATTTGACAGAGTACTTCAAGCAGTATCTCTGCCTCTAAATAAATATGGTGATAATGAAATAAGGATCTTGATGACATCTGGTATGGTTGAGATCGATTATATCGCAGTGGATTATAGCGAAAATGTAGATATTAACATCACAGATCTTCAGCCTGTAAAGGCTGTAAAATACAGTAATTCTACAAAAGAGAATGTTCTGGATAAAATCAGGGAAATTGATGATTCTTATGCCTTACTGGAACAGGGAGACTATATACACTACACCTTTGACACTTCAGGATTGAACCCCATTGAAAAAGGCTACGCAAGATCCTTTGTAGCATATGTGGGAGGGTATTACTATATTACAGGACCTGAAGTACCCAAGAACAAATTTTATAATCTTTTCTGGGCTGAAAATCTTGTAAAATCGCCTGATAAATTCTTACAATGGCTGATCGTAAGATATCTGCATCCTGAGAACTATTCATATAGAAAGTACTATTATATGGATGCCGTTGCTCCTCCTTTCCCGATAGAGGATAACTGATCTGATAAATTGGAGTTTTTATCTTAAAAACAACATAAGATCATTTTGCGAACAGTGATTTCAGCGAAGTTGAATGTCGCCAAACACCTCGATGTAGACTCTGTCTACATCTCTGTGTAGTAGTTTTGCAGTGTTGGAGAAAGATCGGTATTCTGAGAACTGATATTGAGGGGGGGAGGTTTGGTTAGGGGTATTTCAAATGAGAGATGACCACAAATAAATAGCTTTCATACCAAAATATTTGACGTCAAAACAACACAACAAACTTTTCATGCATTATTTACAATACATCCACATTTTATTCTTTCTTTGGAAGAAGATAATTATTTTTCTTTCTTTTTTTCGGGCGCATTTTTTTCTTTGGAAAAGAAAAAAAGGTGCGGGGGGCGGGATTTGAACCCGCGTACTCCTGCGAGACAGGGTCCTAAGCCCTGCACCTTTT
>JAGGSA010000036.1 GCA_021159325.1 Methanomicrobia archaeon
CGCTTACACTCCTCCCAACTTTGTCCTTCAACAATCTCTTTTATTCATGGACATCATAAGTTAACAGAATCAAAATTCGAAATCTTTATAAAGAGAATATAATATAAAATTGTAAGGTGAAAGATAATGAAAAAAATGAAGGAAAGTATAGGAATTTTTTTGATAGTAGCTGTGATTCTATCAGTTTCAGGATGTGTTGAGAATGAATCACTGAAAACATGGAATGATCAGACAAAAATAGCCAACGATTATGCATTAAAAGGAACAGATTACATTACACAGGCTGAAAACAAAATAGATAATAAAGATTATGAAGAATCTCTTTCTTTACTGGATAATGGAATTGAACAGCTAAATCTCTCAATTTCTGCAGGAGAGAAGGCATTGAGCTATGCAGGGGATACAGGAATGGATTTTCTGACAGAGTACACGAATGCCTATATAAACAATAAAAAAGAACTTAAAGAATATGCAGAAAATCTGAAGAATTACGCTATGGTGATGATACTCATAGAAAATGGTAAAAATGTTGGAGATAAACTTAATGAAACTGGAAATTTCATAAGTACTGCAGAAAACACAGAGGATTATTCTAAAGCCCGTGAGAATTTCCAGAATGCAAAAAACAATGTTCCGGAGATAAAGCAGAGCATCGAAACCCTGATCAAATATGGAACACTCATGGAACTGGATGTATATGTGCAGTACATGGGCAAGATATCAACTCTTGTTGATAAACTTGAGGAGGTCTGTGATGAGGGGATCGGATGGGCAGAGGCTAATATGAATAATGATCAGGAACAGGTAACAGCTCACTTACAGGCATATGGCAATCTTGCTGCAGATATCAATCAGATAGCAGGAGAATTGTCTCAGATGCAGATCCAGTACCCGTATCTTCAGGGAAAAAAGGGAGAGTATACTCTGAACATTTTAGCTGATCTGAGAGATGAGTATAAATCAGCCTACGAAGACCACATAAATAAAGCAATAGAGTACAAGAATAAAATGGAAGAGATAGAAAAAGCCCATCCGGATAAGATAAAAAAACAAGAAGAATAAAATGCTTTTCAAGAATCTGAGTCTTGTAACATCAGATGGCATAAAAAAATGTGATATACTGGTAAAGAATGGTAAGATAGCTGGTATAGGAAAGTTTTCTGGAAATGGGATAGATTTTAAAGGAAGAACTGCGATCCCGAGTGTAATAGATATGCATGTTCACTGCAGAGACTTTGAACAGAGCTATAAGGAGACTGTGGAAACAGCGACAAAAGCAGCGATCTCCAAGGGCATTACAGGGATAGTGGATATGCCAAATACCGTTCCTCCTGTAAATAACAGAGAGGTCTTTGAAGAGAGGAAAAAGCTTTTTAAAGAGAAATCATACTGTGATTACGGAATAAACTTTTCTGTTACAGAAGATCTAAAATTCTTTGATGGATATAAGTTTATCAAGATTTTCCTGACAGAAACTACAGGTAAGCTTCTCTTTAAAGGTGATCTCGATAGACTTTTCTCATATAGAAAACCCATAGCCATCCACTCAGATATAGCAGGTATGAAAAAGTGCGTGAAATTATCAATGAAATATGGGACAAAACTGCACATATGCCATGTTTCTAAAAAAGAAGAGATAAAATTCCTTAAAAAATACAAAACACATAATATAACAGTGGAAGTTACCCCTCATCATCTATTGCTTCCGGAAGGAGCTGAAAATGTGAAGCCTGATCTTGGTACAGAGGAAGATAGAAAAGCACTGTGGAGAGAGCTTGGAAGAACTGTGGATGTCATCGGATCTGATCATGCACCGCATACCATTGAAGAAAAAAAGAAAGGTGCTTATGGTATTCCAGGAATCGAAACTTTTCTCCCTCTTTGTCTTGATCTTGCCTTCAGAAAAAAAATATCATTTGAGACTCTTGCGTTATTGATATCAGAGAATCCCTCAAGAATTGTGAGTGAGAGGAAGGGATTTGGGATAGGA
The DNA here is from genome assembly GCA_021159325.1 of Methanomicrobia archaeon. Lineage (GTDB taxonomy): Archaea > Methanobacteriota_B > Thermococci > Methanofastidiosales > B48-G16 > B48-G16. The sequence continues at coordinate 1,991 of JAGGSA010000036.1, forward strand.
AAGGATGCAGATTTTACAGTTGTGGAGGATAAGGAGTGGATTGTGGATTCCAGAAAGTTTTACTCAAAATCCAAATTTTCGCCATTTGACGGAATGAGACTCAGGGGAAGAATAAAGACAGTGATCCTCAGAGGAGAGATAATTTACGATGGTGAAAAAGTGAAAAAGATTGAATCCAGGGAGATGTAAACTTTATATACCTGGAGAGAATAATAATATATTGATGATAAAAATCCAGGAGATCAAAAACCTGAGAAAAAAACTTGGTGTTACACAGACAGAACTGGCCAAGAAGGCAGGAGTTTCTCAGGCTTATATAGCAAAAATAGAGGCCAATAAGGTGGATCCCAAGGTATCGACATTTAACAGAATACTGAGAGCCCTGGAAGATTTTAAAAAAGATGTAAAAAGAGCAAAAGATGTCATGAACTCCCCCATAATCTATATTCATCCAGATGATACTCTGATTCATGCCATGACTCTGATGAGGAAGAACGAGATATCCCAGCTTCCTGTTATCGAAGGAGAAAAGGTGATAGGTAGCATAACAGAAAAAAGCCTTGTAGAAAAGCTGAATATAGAAAAAATAAAGGATTTTGCAGAAAAGAAAGTAAGATCATTTATGGAGGATCCATTTCCTGTTGTTTCAAAAAATGAGACTCTGGAAACGATACTCTCCCTTTTGAAGGAAAACAATGCTGTTCTGGTGGAGTCTGAAGGTAAGTTTGTGGGCATAATAACAAGAGCTGATCTGCTGGGTTTGGTATATCTGAAATGAATACATTTAAAAACTATCTTTTCGATTAGATCAAAGGTGATACAAATGCCAGTGTTAGGAATAAGAATGAATAAATTGGAAGCTTCAAGAAACCCAACAGTCGTCCCTGAAGGGCCTATAAGAATAGCACCCTCTCAGAGAATACTGGATATCAAGGAAAACCAGATAAACAGTGTGAGCGGAAAGGCAAAGGTTATCGAAATAGATTTTGAGTTTAATGTTATTTATGATCCTCCTGTAGGTGATATAAGATTAAATGGGACTGTTATTTATCAGGCAACGGAAGATATCAGGAAGAAGATAATCAAGACATGGAAGGATAAAAAAAGGATAGCTCCAGAGGTAGAGAAGGAGATCATTGCAAATCTGACCTCAAGAGCATTTCTTATTGCAATGAATTGTGCAAGGGAGATCGGTGTCCCGAGTCCTATGCCGTTCAGTTTTTCAGAAAAATGAGACACAATTCAATCCTTGTAAGATACAGTGAGATCGGAATAAAATCAAGACAGACAAGAAAGAGATGGGAAAAGATACTTATCCGTAATATACGGGAATATCTGAAAATTGATGATATAATATGCTCTAAAGGGAGGATAATACTTCTGACAGAGAGAAAATGTGACTTAAAAAACATTTTTGGAATTGCATCTTATTCTCCGGCTATAAAGGTCGATCAGGACATAGAAAAAATAAAGAAAATAGCGGAGGAGATTTATTCCGGGAAAAAGTTCAGAGTTTCAGCAAAAAGAATAACAAAAGAGTTTCCCTATCCATCCCGGAGGGTGAATGAGATCATAGGAGAGGCTCTTGTGAGGAGAGGGGGGGAGGTGGATCTGGAGAATTTTGAGGAGGAGATCGGGATAGAGTTTCTTGATAATTATGCATATATTTTTAAGGAGAGGATAAAGGGGCCGGGAGGTTTACCTGTTGGTGTTCAGGGGAAAGTTCTGTGTTTTATAGAGGATGAGAGAGACATAAAAGCTGGATATATGATGCTCAAGAGAGGATGTGAGATAGACTACTGTGGAAAGAAACCTGTGGAGCTTTATAAATACTCTCCTGGCCATGAGATCCGGAAGTATAACAGAGATACAGAGTATCTTTTTGCAGTTTCTGGAAAAAATCTGGATGACTTTGAGGAGCTTATAAAAACAAAAAGAAAGATTGAAAAAGAATATGGTCTTAAAACGCTTTTTCCTGTGTTGGTATGATCGAAGATATAATCTCCAAAAAAAGAAGAATTGAGGTGCTTGAGTATCTTCCTCATGATTACTGTAAAAAAGCATCAGAGTTTCTTATCAAAAACAGAAAAAGAGTGGGGATAGTTACAGGATTTTTTGTGAACAATGCCTGTGAGACAGACGGTCCTCTGAGTGCCATATTCTTAGGAAACGTACTCAAAACTCTGGATTCCGAGGTCTTTCTGATAACAGACAGATACTGCAGGATAGAGAATTTTGAGAGGATTGAGTTCCCGATAACAGATCATGAAAAGAGTAAAGAATTTGCAGAATCTATTTTAAGAAGTTATGAGCCAACCTTACTGATATCCATAGAGAGATGTGGCTTCGCTGAGGATAACAGATATTACAACATGAGGAAAGAAGATATAACTCCATATACCGCAAAGATGGATTATCTCTTCAGGATCAAAAATACTGTTGGTATCGGAGATGGTGGTAATGAGATAGGCTTCGGAAACTTCAAAAATAAGCTTGGTGATAAATACATCTCAAAGACAGAGACAGAGTATTTTGTTTTTGCAGGAGTATCCAACTGGGGTGTTTACGGGATTCTTGCATATATCTCAATAAAGTTTGGAGAGAATTTTCTTCCTTCTCCTGAGGAACAGAGTTCAGTATTAAAGGAACTTGTTAAAAAAGGATTTGTTGATGGATTCTCTGGAGAAAGGGAGTTAAAGGTGGATGGGATACCACTGAGCTATCATAATAAGATTCTGGAGGAACTTAACAGAATCATATGATGTTAGTGGGGCCGCCGAGATTTGAACTCGAGTCTCGGACTCCCGAAGCCCGAAGGATCGGCCAAGCTACCCTACGGCCCCATCTTGCCTTTTCTCATCTCATTGCTCGCTATGAAGAAAAAGATGGCAAATAAACCAAATCCTAAAGCCAGAAATATTCCAGTCCACTGATCATTATCATTTAGCTTACAGTAAACACCTAAGGATGTGTAAACAACGAGAAAAACCATTGAGATGCCTGCATATATCTTCGCAGTAATCTGTCTTGAGAGTTTATAGAGAAATTTCATATCCCTTTCGTCCATAATCTAAGTTCATTATTTTCTTTAAAAATTTTTGGTTATAAGGTGTAGATATATGTTTCACTA
>JAGGSA010000056.1 GCA_021159325.1 Methanomicrobia archaeon
ATGTATATCTCCGAAATAAGATTTTTATAAATTCATCTCTTATCAAATTAGGTATAGCTGTAGCAGATAGAGCTAAAAATTATAGATTTAAAAGAAAATTTATAGAATTAGAAAAAGAGAGGTATAACAATGGCTAAGGAATGGATTTTAAACATGGCCACAAACAGGTGGGGCTTAAATAAGAAAAACAGTGTGGGCCCCGTTTCTCAATGGATCAGAGAATGCTCTCCCAGAACTATAAAAGATTGGAAGACTTTCTATTATGAAAAATTGATAGCTTTTCTTAGAAAGAAAGGCCTTTCTCTTTCTCCAAAAGAGTATCTGGATGATTTAGGAAGAAAATTGTATATTAAAATTACTGAAGTCATTCAGGCTGAAATAGAAGAAGTTACCGAGGAGGACTGTATCCAGTATATTCACAATCTCGTGATAAACAGAACTTACGATGGTTACTTGACAGAGATCAGGACAATATATGGAAGACTACAGAGGGACTTAGATGTACAGATAAAACCAGCACCGGACAAATGGGACAGGCTATATAACGTTGATTTTTATATCCAGATAGGAGAAAAACACATTGGCCTGCAAATAAAACCGATCACCTATGAACAGACACCAGAACTTCATAAATGGAAAGAATGGCTCAGTAAAACACATGAAAAATTCAAAAAGGATAAAGGTGGGAATGTTTTCATTATATTTTCAGTGAAAAAAGATAATAAAAAAGAGATTTATAATCCAGAAATAATAAATGAGATAAAAAAAGAGATTCAGCTGCTTAAAAGAGGATAAAAACAGATTATCAATACCCAGGGGGTCTGGATCTTCCATGCTGTTTCAGGTACCTCTATCACAGGATCTTCTATTTCTCATACCTCACCCAACAGAAATCCTTTTATTCTTTATTACATAGTTAGTATTTATGGTTTATGAGCTGTTAGATAAAAGGATTCAGAAGCTTTTAAAAGAAAAAGGATGGGATAAACCTACAGACCCTCAGATCTTTGGTATTCCAAAGATTCTTGAAGGTAAGAACACACTTATAATAGCAAAAACAGGATCAGGAAAAACAGAAGCAGCTTTTCTTCCAGTTCTGAGTAAAATTTTAAATATGAAGGAAAAAGGGATAAAAGCACTTTATATAGCTCCTTTAAGAGCTTTAAATAGAGATCTTCTGGGAAGGCTTGAATGGTGGTGTGAGAATCTTGATTTAAAGATCGAGGTGAGACATGGAGATACCTCACAGCATAAAAGAAGAAAGCAGGCTTTATCTCCCCCAGATATTCTGATCACAACTCCTGAAACACTTCAGGCAATTTTGGTGGGTAAAGTTATGAGAGAGCATCTCAAAAAAGTTAAATACGTTATTGTAGACGAGATACATGAGTTAGCTACAGATAAAAGAGGATTTCAGCTCTCTATTGGTCTGGAAAGATTGGTGGAGATAGCTGGAGAATTTCTGAGGATCGGTATTTCAGCGACTGTGGGATCGCCGGTAGAGGTGGGAAAATTCTTAGCAGGAAACAGAGATTTTGAGATTGTAAATGTGGCAGAGACAAAAGACATGGATCTTTCGATTCTCTGTCCAGAACCTTCAGAAGAAGATTATGAGAAAGCTGATGAACTTGAGATAGGACCAGAAACGATGGCGAGGATAAGGAAGATAAGGGAGCTTGTTGATGAGCACAGAAGCGTTCTCACATTTGTGAACACGCGGGATATGGCAGAGATTTTATCATCAAGATTCAATTTAATGGATACAGATATAGATGTCCATCACTCTTCTCTTTCGAAAGAGATGAGAGTTGAGACAGAAAAAAGATTCAAAAATCAGGAATTGAAATCATTGATCTGTACCTCATCGATGGAGTTAGGAATAGATGTTGGTGCTGTTGATCTCGTTATTCAGTATATGTCACCAAGACAGGTCTCAAGGCTTGTTCAGAGGATTGGAAGAAGCGGTCACTCTGTAAAAAGGAGATCAAAAGGTGCCATAATAGTAAGTGATGAGGATGATATCCTTGAAAGCATGGTTATAGTAAGAAGGGCTTTGAATGGAGAATTGGAAGAGACAAACGTTCAGAAAAATCCATTGGATGTTTTAGCTCATCAGATAGCCGGGCTGGCAATGGAGTATTACAGCATGGATATAAATAAGGCGCATGAGATTATAAAAAGAGCATATCCTTACAGAGATCTTAAAATAGAGAAATTGAAGGAAGTTATAGAGATAATGAGATACATAGGACTGCTATGGACAGATGAGGAAAAATTTGGGAAGAAAAGAACAACTCTGAAATACTATTTTGAGAATCTGTCAATGATCCCTGATACAAAACAGTATGTGATCATAGACATAGGATCGAGGAAAAGAATAGGTGTTCTTGATGAGGAGTTCATAGAAACCAGAGCGGAAATAGGAGGAGTTTTTATAGTTAAGGGAAAGGCATGGGAGATCCTTGATATAAAAGAGAGAGAAGTTCTTGTCAGCGAAGCTGAGAATATTGGAGCGATCCCCGGATGGGAAGGAGAATTGATACCTGTACCCTTTGAAATAGCACAGGAGGTTGGAAAATTGAGATGTTATATCTCTCAGGATAAAAATCTGGAGAATTATATAGCTGACAGGAATTCAATAGAGAAAATCAGAAAATATATAAAAAATCAGGAAAAAATTGGGGTGCCAACAGATAAAAAACTTATCATAGAAACATATGAAAATTTTGTCATACTTCATGCATGTTTTGGCAGTATTGTCAATGAAACCCTGGGCACGATTCTCTCCTCCATACTCTCTTCTAAACTGGGGACGAGTATAGCAATGAGGGCAGATCCCTACAGAATATGTTTTCAGTTTCCTATAAGGGGAGATGGTGAAGTTTTAAAAGATATACTTATAAACCTCAAACCAGAACAGGTAAAACCTATTTTAGAACTTACCTTAAAGAGATCATCACTTTTCCAGTGGAAGCTTGCACAGGTAGCGAAGAGATTTGGTGCTTTGACAAAGGATGCTGAGAGTTTTCATATAAAAAAGGTGCTTTATACATTTGAAGACTCTCCAATATATGAAGAAACACTGAGAGAGCTTTTCAATGAAAAACTCGATACCAAAAAAACAGAAAATATTCTGGAAAAGATCTCCTCAGGAGATTATGAGATAGATCTTGTTTATTCCAAGGACCCATCGCCATTTGCATATCCCATACTGACCAAGATGGGAGCATCTGGAATAATCACTCCAAAAAGACCTTTGAAAGAGATACTGAAATTATTGAAAAAAAGGCTTGAAAATAAAAGAGTGAAACTTTTCTGTGTACATTGCGGAGAATGGTACGCCACAATGACGATAAAGAATTTAGAAGAGTATCCAAGATGCAGATTATGTCAGGCCAGGTTTTTAGCTATAATAACAAAGAAAGACAAGGAGACGATTAAGGCTCTGAAAAAAAGGCTGAAAAAACAAAAAATAACAGAAGAAGAGGAAGAGTTAGTTATAAATGCTAAGAGAACAGCAGATCTTATGCTTGCCTACGGGAAAAAAGCTGCTTTAGTCTTGGCTGCGAGAGGTGTAGGTCCCCAGACTGCTTCAAGAATTCTCGCAAAAATGCATGTGGATGAAGAAGAACTTTTAAAAGATATATGGGAAGCTGAAAAAAACTATGTAAGAACGAGGAAGTACTGGGACTGATCTTTTCTGCGGATAACAAGATCTCATTAAACTATGAGGAGAAGATATAAATTTGATACCTCTTAAATTGTATCATGAGAATCGAAGAGATACCAAGAATAAGAATAGGGAGACTGCCCACACCCTTAGAAAAACTATCGAATTTCTCAAAGGCCATAAATGCTCCAAATCTGTATATAAAGAGAGATGATATGACAGGTATCGGGTACGGTGGGAATAAGATCAGAAAACTGGAGTTCTTACTGGCAGATGCATTGTCAGAAGGAGTAGATACCATAATCACAACAGGAGGAGTTCAGTCAAACTTTACGAGAGAAACAACGGCATGTGCAACAAAGCTTGGATTAAAAACTATTCTTGTTTTAATCGGTGATGAACCCGAGGAGTACCGTGGAAATCTCTTACTGGAAAAACTCATGGGAGCTGAGATTCATTTTGTTTCGGCAGAAGATCTGGATGAAGGCGCAAGGAAAGCGGGAGAGTTAATGAACTCGATATCTGAGGAGTTGGAAGCAGAGGGGCATAGATGTTATATAATGCCGGTAGGAGGAGCAACACCTATCGGTTGCCTCGGATTTGTAAATGCTTTTCTGGAAATAAATTCTCAGGCTGAAGAAAAGGGAATTGAAGTAGATCATCTGATATTTGCTACAGGTTCCGGTGGTACTCAGGCAGGTCTTATAGTTGGAAAGGAAATGATCAATTCTGATACAAATATAATAGGTATAAGAGTTGGAAGGATGTTTGAGCCGTTTAATAAAATGATAGCTGAGATGGCTGAGAAAACGGGGAAAGTTTTGGGGATAAAAAAATCTTTCTCTGAGAAAGATGTGATAACATACTCAGATTTTATAGGAGAGGGATATGATATACCAACAAAGGAAGCTAATGATGCTATAAAATTAATGGCGAGAACAGAGGCAATTATTTTAGATCCGGTATACACAGGAAAAGCGATGGCAGGTTTAATAGGACTGATAGAAAAGGGAGAGATATCAAGAGATGACACCATAGTATTCTGGCACACAGGGGGGGACATTGCAATATTCGCAGGTGAAGAGTTACTTGGAAAAGAGTTCATAGATAGTCTGAGGGAATGATATCAGTTATCTCTCATTTCTTCTCTTTTCCAGCTCTCCAAATATCTCTTTAACAATATCAAATTTAAAAT
>JAGGSA010000018.1 GCA_021159325.1 Methanomicrobia archaeon
TCTATATGGACAAATATTATCCAGAAATTCCTTTAATCCTAGATCGTTAGTTTCTATTGTTTCATTTTCTAGTTTTTTATATAAACTTCGTCTTTAATCTAAAATACTATCTCCAAACTCTTCTCCCTCCTTTATACACCTTTCACGTCCTCAAACCCTCCCCAACCAATCACATCTTTCTAACTTCCAATATCTCATTCTTCCTGCGAAAGAATTTCTACTATGCTCTCTTTCAGTTTCGGTATCTTGTTTTTAACTACATCCCAGACAATATCTACATCTATCCCAAAATATGCATGAATGAGAATGTCTCTCAACCCAGCAATTTTCTTCCATTCCACTTCGGAGTTTCTCCTTTTAATATCATCAGGAATGTTCTTCACCGCTTCTCCTATTATTTCCAAATTTCTTGCTACACCATCTTGTATTAACTCGTTCTTTGCAAAATCATCAAAAGACAAGTTTTCCGTGTATTTTTCAATTTTGTAAATACTTTCTAGAATATCTTTAAGGTAGAATTTATACTCCCGTGGCATATTTTGCACTCCCTAGAATATAAGGTCTCAAATCTGATTTTATGGCTTCAATGATGACAAGATCAACCTTGCAACCGAATAACTCCTCTAAGAAGAATTTGAGATTCATGTAATTATCAAATGTTTTTTTACCTTTTTCAAATTCCACCAAAATATCTATATCACTTTCTGCCCTTTGTTCGTTCCTCATATAAGATCCAAATAACCCTATTCTTTTTACGCCGTACTCTTTTATCTTTTTTCCATTTTCTTCAAGTTTCTGTATTATCTCTTCAGATGTTAACATAGTCTGTGCCTCCTTCCTTAAGGAAGAGCATCTTACTTATCTCAACAATTCAAAGGTATTCTTTCTCCTAATTATATCTTCTTTGATTATACAGGTATAAATTTCTTTTGGAAGAGAAGTATTTGCTAAGCCTCAAATCTCCCTCTCAAAAACCTCTTTTAACTCTTCAATAGAGTTCACAGTATAATCCGCCTCTAATTTTTCCTTCGGATTGAGGGCTATCCTGATCCCGACTCCATCTATCATATCATATTTCGTGTCTCCTATCACTATAAAATGCTTCAAAGGTATGTTGAACTTTTCAGAGAGGTTTTTTATTATCTCTTTTTTTCTGAGAAGATCGACATTTCCCTTTCCCCCTACGAGAAATCCCCTTTCATCGAAGATAAGAGAGTTTGAGTAGCATATATCTATCCCGAGGTCATCGGCAACCTTTTCAGCAAGTATATCTATTCCTGAGGATACTATGGCCAGTACAAAGCCTCTTTTCTTTAAATACTCCACAAACTCCTTTATTCCCTCTATTAGAGTGTATCTGCTCAGAGCCTCCTCTATCTTTTTTCTGTGAGGTTTCTTCCATAGTTTTATATCCATCTCTATCCATTTATCCACGTCTATTTCTCCCATATCATAGAGTTCCTTATTCTTTTTAACAACTGAGAAATCCACATTGAAATACTTATGGAGGATCTCCCATGCCGAGTTTTCCTTTATTATCGTACCATCGAGATCAAATACCACAAATCTATCCAACGACATAGGCTTCTCCAACTGTCTCTCCCTCAAATCTTTTCAGATTCAGCTCATCTATAGGCAAAGACGTTTTTCCATCAACGATGAGTTCCGCTATGAGTTCAGTTACCTTTGGAGCTACCATAAATCCATGACCTGAGTACCCGTTAGCCTGTATCAGGGTATCAACGCCCTCTGTATACCCGAGGATAGGCTGTGCGTCAGGTGTTACATCATAAAATCCTGCCCACTGTCTCACAATGTTGAGATTTTTAAATGCGGGTAGTATTTTTCCAAGAACAGAGGTAAATCTTTCCACAAATTTTAAACTGCTTTTGGTATTATATGAGGAGGGCTCATCGGGATCTCCTATACCACCAACTATCTCCCCATGTCTCTGCTGACTGAAGTATATACCGTATTTGAAGGAGATTATCATGGGATCTAAAATATGTTTATACCTCTCAGTTGCGAGGATCTCATGTCTGAAGGGCTTATTTGGCATCTTCACACCCACCATCTTGCCTATCTCCCTTGAGTATCCTCCTGCAGCATTTACCACTATGTTTGTTTTTATCTCTCCTCTGTTTGTCATGACAGATTTTATCTCTCCATTTTCCTTTTTGATACTTTTTACCTCTGTGAATCTGTTTATCTCCACTCCCATCTCCTCTGCCCTTTTGGCATATCCCTCAACAACTCTGAAAGGATAAGCATGACCATCACTCTGACAGAAAGTTGCCCCCAGAATATCCTCTTCATTCAGATATGGAACGATCTCCTTGGCTTCTGAGGGAGATATGAATTTACTATCCAGCCCAAGTTTGTTCTGAAGTTTCACATTCTTTTTAAACTCCTTAACTTCGTTTTCCTCTACCGCTATTATCAGATATCCTCCCTGCTCATACTCTATGTCAATGCCAAGCTCCTCATTCATCTTCTCAAACTTTTTTACAGACTCCATTGCAAGCTTTATGTTCCACTCTGTAGTGAACTGCTGTCTTATCCCTCCCCCACATCTTCCTGTTGCTCCAGATGCCAGATAATTCTTTTCCACCAGAACAACATCTGTTAATCCTTTTTTTGCTAGATTATATGCAACACCACATCCTGTTATTCCTCCTCCAATTATCACTACCTCAGCCTTACTCTTCATCTTCATCACCGTAAATATACAGAGGCACAGGTTTTAAAGGAGGTCTTACAGTAGTCTTTTTAAGTTCATCTATATTTTTTCCAAGTTTTTTTGCAAGAATCTTCTCTATGATCTTCATGCATGTCCTCCCCTGACATGGACCTGTTCCAACTCTCAAGTGTCTTTTTAACTCCTCTAAGGTTGTATAACCCTGATCTATTGCTTCAATGATCTCTTCCTCTGTCACATCCTCACATCTGCAGACTATCTTCATTTTATCACCTTTATGTTCCTGACGATCATTCCAACTTCCTTTTTTACCTCTATTGTCACCGTATTTGTTTTATTTTCATTTTTTTTAACTCCTATTATCTTTGCATCTCCAACTATTTCTCCTCTTCTGTTCAGAGCCTTTACAGTATCACCCTTTTCAGGGATCGGTAGAAATTCATAGGGGATCGTTATCAGAGCTTTTTCTTTTGAGAGATCAACGACAAATATGGCAAGTCCTGGACATACAGAAACACATGTTCCGCATCCTGTACATTTTTCATAATCTATTTTCGGGGTATCTGTTATTTTCTCCATTGAAACAGCTTTAAAGGGACAGGCATCAACACAGGGATTGCAGGGAATATTCTCAACACACTCAAATACTGCGACAGGTCCCTTTTTCAGCCTCTCTTCAGAGGGTAAATTTAAATCCTTCAACTCTAAAACACCATCTTCTTTATAACTCATCTTACCGCCCTGAATAGTTTTTCTTTTCCAATTCTCGGTCTCTCTCCAAAGGGACCTCTTCTTAGTTCCTCAAGTTCCTTCATGAGTTCCTCTCTCCTCCTCTCAATCTCTTCATCTCTTCTCATGCTCAGAACTGCTGATAATCCTGCTATTTTCCCCTCAAGCATTGCGGTGGAGGCTTCACCTATACCTGAGCAGTCTCCTGCCACATAAACTCCCGTTATCTCAGTTTCCAGATATTTATTATGGATAACAACATTTCCTCCAAGTTCAGGTATATATCTTGTAGAGCATCCCATCTGTCTCAGTAGCTCAATGGAAGGGGATAATCCAACAGCAAGACATATTACATCGACATCAATATCCCTCTCGGTTCCCTTCACAGGTTTCCAGTTTTCATCAAGTTTCACTATCGTGGCTCCCCTGACTCTTTCATCTCCATAAGCTCTCAGTATAGAGTGTTTTGTGAGGATAGGAACACCACATCTCCTTAATTTTGCCGCATGAACATTGTATCCTCCTATCTCAGGTAATGCCTCAACAACGCACACAACATCCACACCAGCCTGTAAGAGCTGATAACTCACAATCAGTCCAACATTTCCCGCCCCCACCATCAGGACCTTATCCCCCGGCTTAACACCGTAAACATTCATAAGAGTCTGAACAGCTCCAGCTCCGTATATCCCTGGAAGATCATTATTTTCAAAAACTAATGTGTTTTCTGATGCTCCTGTGGATACAATGATCTTTTCTGTTTTTATCTTAACAAGAGTATCATTATTTTTGACAGCAGCAAGATTATATTCGTTCTCATTATAATATCCTATAACGCTCGAATTAAGCAAAACTTCTATATTCTCATTCTCCATTACTTCTTTACATAGTTCTTCCGCTATCTTTATACCCCTTGTACTTGCTTTTTCTTTTCTCGAGCCAAAGAATTTATGTGTCTGCTTTATCAGCTGTCCTCCTAAGGTATGATTCTCATCTATAAGCAGTACCCTGTTGTATTTTGCTGCTTCCAGAGCAGCTGATAGTCCTGCTGGTCCTCCTCCAACAATTGCTATTTCAGTCTCTATCTTCTCCTTTTTTCCCTTTATGGGATTTAGATCCTGCAAAGAAGCCAATCCTTCCTGACTTTCAACTTTCATTCCTTCTCTAACGAGTGTTATACATGATCTTACATTCGGTACACCATCAACAGTCATTATACAGGAAGCACATTTTCCGATTGCACAGTAAAACCCTCTTGGTCTCAAAAGTTTACTGCTCTTTGATAGTACCCTGATACCAGCGGCATGCAGAGCAGATGCAATTGTTTCATTTTCATAACATTCTATTTCTCTGCCATTGTAAGTAAACTTTATTTTTTTCCCCCTTTTCTTTTCAAA
>JAGGSA010000008.1 GCA_021159325.1 Methanomicrobia archaeon
CTTTTGATCACGAAATGCCCAGTCTCCGAAAATTAATTTATTTATAAAGGTTGGGATAAAATCATCACTCGACTGCTTCTTTTTTGAGTATATCTTTATCTTCCAGGATCGATATTCCAGTGTTTCTACCGAAGACTTCTATTCTCACAGTTTTTTTGGGGAAGGTCAGATTTACCTTTATATTCTTTATGGAGTTTAATATTTTCTCACCAAGCTCTCTCTCAAGCTTTTTGCTGTTTAGCTTTTCTCCTCTGTTCTTGCATCTGACGGCAAATGTATCGCCCTCATGTATTTTATTCATAGAGAGAGACAGCGCATTCTTCATTATCTCCTCTTCCTCTGTTTTGACTATAATTTCCAAAGGGATCACCCTGCATACAGCCGTTGTTTCATACTTATCTATAAGTTTCAGGGCATCTTCCTCTGTTTTTACAAGAAAAACTCCCCTGAAGGGTGTTTTCTTTATTTTTAAATTTCCATTCAACGCCCACTCTACCTCCCACATTCCATCATACTGTCGGGATACGGGAGTTGTGATCAGATAATACATTTTCTCACCTCTATTCCTCAGGTCTTATAACAATATCCGCAACATCTATCCCCAGTTCTCCTATTTTGGCAAAGTTTTCTATTATATTTCCCATGTATATGGAGTTTTTCCCCATGAGCTCGAGAACATTCTCATCAAGTTTCTTTTTCAATGCATCGACATCCTTCTTTATCCCAAGAACTCTATCTGCTTTCTGGAAATCCTTTTTTTCTAAAGCCTCCCAGGAATCCTGAAAGATCTTGATCAGAAGACTGCTCATTCTTTTAACATTTTCAAATATCTCTGAGTTCAGAGAATTATAATCTATCTCTTTAAAGTTTACACAGTTGATCTCTATATTATCTGCTATCTGTTCAATATTTTTTGCCACGATCCTCAGATCAAGACACTCCAGAGGTGTAACATCTATCTTTTCAGCAAAACCTGTATCCATAATCGCAGTTCTCAGCTGTCTCACTATAAGAAAGTACAGTCTATCCACTTCAGAGTCTCTCTGTATAACATCCTCAGCCAGTTCAGGATCGTTGTTTAAAAAAGCTTCAAGAAAATCTTTCTGCATCGATCTTGCCACAAAGAACGCTCTTCTCATCGCTTTTTTTGTTGGAAGCTCAGAGGGATCCAGAAGGTTGCAGATAGTGATCTCCTTTGTTTTTTCATCCACGATCTCATATCCTGAGAGAGTTTTCAGGGTTTCGCTTATTATTTTTCTGTAACTGTGATCTATTCCTGTATCTGAGACTATTCTCAGAGTATCGTATCCGCACATGTACTTGGCAGTGATCTCTCTTCTCACATTCCTGGATAGATTTATAACAGCACTCTTTTTAATTTTTTGCATTTTGGGAGTCAAAAAAATACCTTTATCCCTCTCTTCCACTCCCAATGTGTCTCCTTTCTTTAAGTTATATCTTTTTATCCATTTCTTGGGGAGAGATATGATATAAGTCCCTCCACCTGTAACCTGAAGTCTCCTTAATTCCATACAAGATATAGAACCAAAAATTATAAAAACTTCTCCACTGTATCTTTAAATAGAGGCAATACTCAGGTGAGAAAATGCTTGTGAAAGAAGTTATGATGAAGGACACAGTGTATGCTGTAATACCTGGAAGAAGAAAAGAAGCTCTGGAAATTATGCAAGAAAAGGATATATTTAATCTTCCTGTCCTGAAAAAAGGGACTAAGGAGATGGTGGGTACAGTTTCTTTAAACGATCTTCTCAACAACCCAGAAGAAGATCAGCTTGCTCTTATAGTAAATAGAAATCCTGTTACAGTGAGTCCCGATGACGATATAAAGAAAGCCTGTGAGATCTTTGTAAGGGAAAAGATAAGAAATATACCTGTGGTGAATAATAACAGCCTGACTGGAATTTTGAGTGTAAATGATATAGTAAAGAAAGGTGTTTTCAGGCTCGATATAAGAGAACCCTGTAAAAAATATATGAAAACAAAGATCTCTGCAGTCTGGGAAAATACTCCTCTGAATGTAGTTTTAAAGATCATGAGTTACTCAAAAAGTTTATCAGTTATAGTTCTTAATGATTCCGGTGAGATATGCGGGATGGTAGATAGAGAGGATATAATAAAAGCTGGAGAAGTTGTAAGCGAGGTAAAAAAGAAAGATATGGCCACCTCTGAAGAGGACGAGTGGGATTGGGAAACTAAGAGCACACTTTATATAGGTATGAGAACGCTGAAACTTCCCAGAAAACCTGTAAAAGAATATATGACAAAGGACGTAGTGAGTGTCACATCAGATGATACCATAACAGAATGCGCAAAAAAAATGAGAAAGTACAATATAGAGCAGCTTCCCGTGACAGAGGATACGAACAGACCGGTAGGCATCATAAGGGACTACGATATTTTAAAAGCCTTAATTGATCTTCGTTGAGTTGAGATCCATTGATGTTGAGTTGAGATCCATTTTGTTCTCAGGGAGTAGAGTAGAATTTCCCTCAGGCAATGCCTTTGTTTCTGTATATTCTTTTTTTAGATTTTTCAGATACATCTGTAGTTCCTCTGGAAAGGCCCTGCCTTCTGCAACTATGAAAAGCTCATAATCACAATTTTTATATTCCAATTTTTTTATTCTCTTTTCAATAGTTTTTTTATCCACTTTAAAATCATTTTTATGTATTATGATGTACTCCTGTTTTTCCAAGATCTCTGTATAAGCGGAGTATCTGTTTGTATCAAGATACTGATAATCACAGGATAAATTCCCTGTAAACTGATCTTCCTTAGCTAAAAAATTACCAAGAAAAACTCCAACAGACATAAGTGAAAATGTCAGGAATACCGATATTCCTACCAAAAATATCTTTCTCTTCCTATAAACAAAAAGATTTTCGATTCTATCCATTGAAAAGTTCCTGTCAAGTTTAATCATTGTTTCTGGGAACTGACTTGGTAGAATTTTTATCATTCTGTTCTCCGGAGAGTCGGTAATTTTCAAAGAGTTTAATTTCAGCATCAACTCAATATAAAGTCTCTTCTCTTCTTTTGTTCTCATAGCACATTTATCAGCTATATACTCCGATTCTTTGTCTATTTTTCTTATCAGGATAAACATCAATGGATTGTAGAAGAAGAGTATTGACAATAACAGAGTTATCACTCTCAGAGGAATATCTTTATTCTTTATGTGCCATAACTCATGTTTCAGAACAATTTCAAGTTCTTTATCTGTAGCCTCTCTTAAAAAATCTTCTCCAATAGCAATTTTTGGTTTTAATCCAAAAGTAAAGACGTCTAAAGAATTTCTGGCTATATAAAGCTTTGGTGGATTAATGTTTATTTGATCTGAAATTTTTTTCAATTTATCTTCTATTTTTTTATTATTGAGTGGAGATAAATGATAAATCCTGTACATTATCCTTTTGTCAAAGAAGAGTATGAACAGAAAGGCGAAGAGTACAGCAAATATCAGAAGTATGGTCAGATATGCAAAGTTTGTATATGTCTTTATATATTCTATCTTGTTGGCCAGTATAATAATGGAGTTTCCTTTTACTATACTATGCCCTTCTATGATCAATCCCTGGATTATTTTAAAAGGAATTATAAGATATGCAGTAAAAAACGATATTAAAAGCATTTTATGGATCTGATTTCTTGTTTGAATAGATGGATCAAAGATATCCATGATCAATTCATTTATGAAAAATATTATTATTGTAAGGAAGGTATAGTAGAAAATCAAACTGAGATTATTCATCCTTCAGTTCCCCCAGCTTCTTTTTTAGATTTTCAACTTCCTTTTTTGACAGATTCAGATTTTCTGAGAAGTATTTTATAGTAGCCCTTCCAAAAGTCTTTAATAGTTTATTAAAGGTGGATTCTATAATTTTTTCTTCATAGGATTCTTTTGTATTCATGGGAGAGTAGAGATATTTAAACCCTCCTCTTGCCTTTACTTTCCTTGATTTGAGCAATTTCTTACTTACAAGTCTGGAGAGAACAGTATTAACAGTTGTATACGCTATTTTTCTTCTTTTTCTTATAGAATCCAAAATATATCTAGCATCTACCTCTCCATTGCTCCAGACAATCTCCATTATCTCTTTCTCTAAGGATCCTAACATGCACCTTTATTGTTTTCAGGGTATAAATAATTAATGGATGGTTAGATGAAAGTAAGTAAACTCAATACTCTGTAACTATGAGCATTGTATTTGTTCTTTCCACAAGCTTTGACTTCAGGATCTCATTCACAAAGTTATCCAGCTCTTTTGCTGTTTTAAATCTTACCTTAGTTATAAGATCATATTCTCCCGTTATCTCATAAACAAAATCAACATTCTTGTATTTTCTCAGCATCTCTCCTAACTTTCTCTGATTTCCATCTGTAACTCTTATCTTTATGAATGTGTTCAGAGTGTAACCAAGCTTTTCGAAATCTATGTCTATTGAGTATCTTTTTATTATACCCTTTTCTTCCATTGACTTTATTCTCTTGAAAATAGTTGCTGGATTCTTTTTTAGAGTTTTGGAGATTTTTCTGTACGTAATTCTGGAATTTTTGCTAAGTTCTTCGAGTATTTTATAATTCAATAGATCCATTTTTGTACTTTTTTGTTTATTTTTTTCATTCATATTCTCCAATTAATACTTTAATGTTTAAAAATTTTGTCTTTTTTTATAAAGTTTGTTTAC
>JAGGSA010000107.1 GCA_021159325.1 Methanomicrobia archaeon
AAAAAGAGAAGAAATGATTGAAAAGGAACTGGAGTTCGAAGGCCTGCAGAAAAAATTTGAAATTCTGAAAAATGAAGTCTCAGAACTGGAAAAAGAGAAGGAAGAGAAGGAAAAGGCACTTGAAAAGATATTATATGAAATTGAGATAAAAAATGAGAAACTTGGAAATCTGGATAGAAATCTAACTGAAAAAGAAGAATTAATTAATTCTATGGAAAAAAGAATTGATACATTAAGAGAAGCAGAAGAAAAATTAAAAATAGAATTGAAAGAACTTAAATCCAAAAAAATAAAACTTGAAGCAGATTTAAAATCACTCAGAGAAAATCTTTAATTTTTCATCAAAAAACTCATGCCCTCTGTCTCTAAAATCTTTTTTATCTCAGTTTTTGAAGGTTTTTTGATCCCAAGAGCTTCCATTAGCTTATTTCTTTCTATATCCTCTCTTCTGAGTTCTCCTTTCCTCCTGGGTTTCCATGAAACTACAGGGTATCTTCTCACTATGCTGTACCAGTGAAACGTGTATGAAGCTCTTTCCTTCTCCAGAAAATAAACATTCACCCTCCCTTTAATCTTCATGATCTCATCTATGGCCTCATTTCCAGCCCTGTCATCTATAATAGCACAGTATGGAATGCCATCAATGATCAGTATCCTGCCCGTTTCCTCTCCCTCCACCCTTACCACTCCGGTAAATCTATCTTCCATAAGAAAGTAAATATAAGTTTCTATATCAAACTCATTGCTATCAAAGCTCTCTTTCTTCTCACCAACGGGAAAATCAAACATGATAACTCTATCTGATAAATCCTTAAAAATTTATCTGAAATTTGTTATCATTGTTTTATGTGTTTTCAGGTTAAAGATGGGTACCCTACATGGAGTTGGTATCATATTTCTTAAGACCTGATACTCTGTCTGCGCCTGCCATGTCCCTGAGTTTATAAGAGTTGTACCCCTGTAAACTGTATGACCATTAACATGAACATGCCCTGTATGAAAAAGATCTGGTACATCCTCTATAACAAGATAATCCTCTCTTGCCGGGATAATACCTGTCTTTCTCCCATACATAGGTGCCAAATGTCTTTTTCTAAGCATCTGGACCATGGGGGAGATCACATCATTCTGTGGAACTCTGATCCTCTCTATAATATCAAATATCGTATCCCCATGATAAACAAGGGTCTTGACACCATGTATGGAAAGAAAGGCAGGATTTCCTGTCATGGTAACATTATCCATCCCATAAATCTCCGGAGCAAACTCCTTCGGGATGGGAATCTGCGGGATGCCTGGACTGATAACATCATGATTTCCAGGAGAGATTATGATCTGAATGTAATCGGGCACAAGAGAAAGCAACTCATATAATTTTTCATACTGCTCATATATACTCAGTATCTCGAGGTCGTTTTTCTGATTCGGGTATACTCCAATCCCATCTACCACATCTCCTCCGATAAGAATGTATTTTACCTTTGATGCTGTTCTCTTCTGTTTTTCGTCTCCTATTTTTAGATTGAGCCATTTTAAAAGTCTCAAAAATTCTTTTTCGAGAAAATTTTTGCTCCCCACATGTAGATCGGATAAAAGAACAGCATATATATCCACCTCACTTTTATTTACCTCTCTCACAAGGGGTATATCTGGAAACTCTATATTCTGAGCGTATATTATATTTCCTCCACATTTTCCCTCCACACCTATTACCTCATCTTCAAATATCAGATCTGTGTTTATATTAGAGTTCTTGGATATGAAAACCTTGATAGAGCCTGAGAGATCTTCTATCGTGAGTATAACATTCTTTGTTTTTGCATTTAATTTTTCCCTTACCATCCCAACAACTTTAACATTTTCTCCTTTCTTCAGGGTATTTATACTCTGAAAATCTCTCATATTTATTCTTTCTCTAAAAATCTTGGAAATTTTTTCATATCTATCTCTGAAGTTCTTTAAAAAATCTTCAAAGCTTCCCTCACTGTCTGTCTCCATAGTTTTTATAATCTTTATATCCGGGTCTATATCCTTTGCCGGTATATCTCTTGTCTTTACACTCTGTTCTATTTTCTTTTCTGTTATTTTATCAAGAATTGTTTCTTTTTTTTCAAATTCAAACTCTTTTTCCTTCATTTTTGGTAAGTATATATCCAGAAGGGTGGATCTATCTGCTATAACTATATTATTCTCCTGCAGATATTTTATATACTCCTTTAATGTTTTCAGATCGATTTTCTCTTCTATAATATAATCGTAGAGATCTTTTGTGAGAATAATGTTATTTTCATAAAAAATGGATGCCACATTCCATACATCTCCCTCTAAGACGTCCATAATTTTTTTGGTCTCTGTTGCCATTCAATTACCCTAATTTATGTTGAACAGGAGGAACATAGTAGGAGATTCTCTCTATCTTATAATCCTTCTCCAGCTCTCTTTTTATCTGATTTATCGGAACACCAAGCCTTATCTCCTTAGTTCTCCCGTATCTTCCCTTATTGATTATCTTGGCATTGAGGATACCGAGTAGATCAAGTTCTGAGATGAGATCAGAAACCCTTCTCTGTGTGAGAATATCCTGGCCTGAGAGTCTACAGAGATCTTTGTAAACAGAGTAAACATCTCCAGTGATGATTGTTGATGTATTGTACTTCTCAAGAAGCACAACAGAGTAAAGAACTATCTTGCTCTGGGTTGGAAGTGTTCTTAAAACTTCAACAATTCTATCGTTCTCAGTCTTTATCTGTGCTTCTTTAACGTGCCTTTCCTCAATTTTCTTGGAATTTTCTCTTTCTGCTATTTCAGCAGATATTCTGAGAAGATCTAAGGCTCTTCTTGCATCTCCATGCTCCTGTGCTGCAAAAGCAGCACAAAGCTGAATGACTCCTGGACCAACAACATCAGGGTAAAAAGCCTCCTCAGCCCTCTGGTTGAGGATATCCACAAGCTGAACAGCATCATATGGTGGAAATATTATCTCCTCCTCGCCCAAGGAGCTTTTTATTCTGGGATCAAGAAACTCTATAAAATTTAGATCATTAGAGATTCCTATGATACTCAGCTTTGCATTTTTCAGATCTGTGTTTATTCGAGATAAATTATAAAGTATATCCTCACTCGATTTTTTCAGGAGTTTGTCAATTTCATCCAGAATCACCACAACAAGCTTCTTTGAGCTGTCGAGCGCATTGAAAAATATATCATATACCTTATCAGTAGGCCATCCTGTGAGTGGCACAGACTCTCCTAAGTACTCACAGAGTTTTGCAAGCATCCTGTACTGCGTATCCACAACTTCACAGTTTATGTATATAAAGTAAAGAGGGGTGTTGTCGTGATTCTCCACCTCAAAGTCAGGTTTTATTCTTTTTATTGAGGGTCTTGAGTAGAATTTCCCACCCACCTTTTTAACAAGCGCTTTACCAACATACTTAACAACTGCTGTCTTACCTGTTCCTGTCTTTCCGTAAACTAAAATATTAGAAGGCGTTTCTCCTTTAAGGGTGGATATCAATGGAAATGCCAGTTTTTCTATCTCTTTATCTCTGTGAGGAAGTACATCTGGAGTATAGGAATGTCTTAAGGTATCTTTGTTTTTGATTATCATTCTTCTATTAATGCACTGATCAAATAGTTCTTCGAGACTCCTTTGCTTCATCAATATAGAAAAGGGTGATGGGTATAAATACTTTTACCTGACCCCTTTATTTCCTCTGGAGAAAAGCTGATTTTTGTATGTATGAAAAAAAATGAGGTTTTATCATAGAGTTTCTTACAGAGTAAAATATATATATCTGAAGAAAGAGAGATAATGGGGATATTAATATCATAGTACATATAAAAATCGATATTAAATGTGCTTTCCAGTAGAAATAGAGGGGTGGGAGGAGTAGAAAGATTTATATTGTAAAACACTCACAACTTTATTGGGCCGTTAGCTCAGTCTGGTAGAGCAGCAGGCTCTTAACCTGCCTGTCGGGGGTTCGAATCCCTCACGGCCCGTTACGATTGATTTAATAAATTATTTTAACTTTCCATATAGTATATTCAAAATTTTCATAATATATATTCCTGAATGCAAAATATCTCAGAAGTTTCTCTGTTTTTTCGAAGTAGTAATCAACTCTTACACCTTCTCCAGGATCCAAGAAATGGATCTCTGTATCGAGGATATTAGAAGTATGCCATGTTATCTTATATCTTTTGAGAGGAAGAATGTTCTTTGCCCTATCCTCAAGATAGACATCCTTTAAATTAATTGGCTGTCGTTTTTCGGATATATTTTTAAAGAATACATTTACGATTGTAGAATTTGCATCCTGTGTTACATAATGGACAGTAATTCCTATTCTTCCGTCATCTGTGTATTTTTTCATCTCACATTCTATTGTTCTTCCTTTTAACTGTGGTTTTGTTGTTTGTGGTGGCAATATTTTTGTTTCTGGAGTAGTATCCTTCCCACCTCTTGGGAGAAACAGGAATCCCAAGAGAACCAAAGCAATGATACATATTACTATTATGGTATTCCTCATGCATGGATATTAATTTTTATGTTTAAAATACCTTTCATCGAAAGATTTATAAACTCTGAAATTTCAGAAATTTCTGAAAAATATAAAAGGTGATCATATGGATATCAGAGAAAAAATTATTCAGGATATAGTGAGAATTTCAGGTTTTCTGGGGATGAGTGAGGGTTCTGGGC
>JAGGSA010000118.1 GCA_021159325.1 Methanomicrobia archaeon
AAATAATTTCCGTACTCTACAGTTATTCATGGAAGAATTAACTTTGTGATCACAGCAACTATTGCTCCGAATACTAAAAAGGCAAGAAGAAGAAAAAAACATTAGAAAAAAGGAGATCAAGATTATTTTTGCTATACTTATATATACCTTTTTCATGATATTATAGATTTTATTTTTAGATTTATAAATTTTTCGAGGGTGTATTACCATGAAAATAAAGAGTTTCCAGAAGAAGAGTATGGTAAAACTTTTATTACCTCCCTCCTTTTATCTATCATGTCTCTGGAAGGCTACGAGGAGTATACCAAGAGGTCATTCTGCAATGATATCAGATGCCCTGTGCAGATGGAACTCAATATGCATGAGCCTGGATCCAAGAAGTATGAAGAGATACGGAAGAGATGCCGAGAGAACTGTCTCCACACGGCATGGGAGTTTCATCACTGGTTGACTGAGAGAGACTACATCATACTCAGAGAAAAGAGGTGATATTTATGGATTGGGGTATGAAAAACAGGATATCAAGAATAATAAAACCAAAAACAGGACATACTGTAATGCTTGCTGTAGATCATGGGTATTTTATGGGACCGACAACTGGACTGGAAAAACCATGGGAAGCTGTTAAGGATCTGATACCTTACGCAGACACTCTGATGCTTACAAAGGGTGTTCTCAGGAACTGTATACCTCCTGAAACAGATATTCCAATAGTGCTCAGGGTCTCCGGAGGAACAAGTATAATCGGAAAAGAACTTCTGCATGAGGGAATAACGAGCTCCATAAAAGATGCGATAAGACTCAATGTAGCGGGGGTAGCATACTCAATAACAGTGGGCACACCGTGGGAAAGAGACACGATCCTTGATCTTGCACGTGTTGTGGACATGGCAGAGGATTACGGTATCCCTGTACTTGCTGTAACAGCTGTTGGAAGGGAACTGGGAAAGGATGCAAAATATCTCTCCTTGGCGAGTAGAATAGCTGCAGAACATGGTGCTCACATGGTAAAAACTTATTACTGCGAAAACTTCCAAAGAGTTGTTGAGACATGTCCTGTACCGATAGTTATAGCCGGAGGGAAGAAGATACCCGAGAAAGATGCACTGACAATGGCATACAATGCCATTCAGGATGGAGCCATTGGTGTCGATATGGGCAGAAATATCTTCCAGTCCGAGAATCCTCCTGCAATGATTCAGGCTGTAAAAGCAATTGTTCATGAAAAGGCAACCCCCGAAGAAGCTTATCAGATCTTTCAGGAGAAAAAGAAGGAATAGGTACTATGAAAGTAGCGATGTATTACTCCAATAAAGATATAAGGATAGAGGAGATGCCGAAACCTACAGCAGGTAAAGGGGAGCTCATAGTGAAAGTTATGGCTTCTGGCATCTGTGGCAGCGATGTGATGGAGTGGTACAGGATCAAAAAGGCTCCACGTGTTCTTGGCCATGAAACTACAGGAGAGGTAGTTGAGACTGGAGAGGGCGTGAAAGATTTCAAAATAGGAGATAGAGTCATTGTCACACATCATGTACCATGTGGAGAGTGCATCTACTGTAAAACAGGAAGAGAAACATGCTGTAAAACTCTGAGATCTACCAATTTCTATCCAGGGGGATTTTCTGAATACCTCAGGGTCCCCGAGATCAATGTGAGATCAGGTACTTTAAAACTCCCGGAGAATGTGAGTTATGAAGAGGGTACTTTCACGGAGCCCCTCGGCTGCGTTGTGAGAGCTCAGAGAATAATGGGAATAAACAGAGGAGATACAGTTCTGGTCATCGGTGCAGGGATCTCGGGGATACTCCATATACAGCTTGCAAAAGTGTACGGTGCAGAGAAGATCATCGCAGCAGATATAAAAAAATTCAGGCTTGAAATGGCAGGGAAGTTTGGAGCTGATAAAGTGATCAATGCAAAGGAAAATATATCTGAGATGATCAAAGAGTACAATGGAAGGCTTGCTGACAAGGTGATCGTTACCACAGGTGCAGTGCCTGCTATAAGGCAGGCGCTGAGATCCGTGGATATGGGAGGAACAATACTCTTTTTTGCACCCACAGATCCGGGTACTGAAATTTCCATTGATTTTCTGGATATGTGGTCAAGATGCCTGAAGATTGTAACATCTTACGCTGCTGTAAAAAAAGATCTGGAAGAGGCACTTTCTCTTATCAGCAAAGGTAAGATCAATGTGAAGGATATGATAACTCACAGACTTCCCCTATCAGAAACTGCAAAAGGATTTTCTCTGATGATAAAGGGAGAAAACTCTCTTAAAGTTATTATTAATCCTCATCAATAAAGAAAAGACTACCCAGATCAAGTATATTCTTCTATGAGATTCTATTCCAATAATTTCTCAAACTCATTCTACCTTCTCGAGTTCACTCAAAACTTCCCATATTATAGTTCTCGCATGCATGGGCATGTTGGGATCATTACTTACCGCATCCAGAACTTCTATCGCTGAGTATGCCTTAACCTTATTCTCCTTACCTTCCTCTTTCAGGAACTTTATCGCATCTGATGCCGCTTTCCTTATATTTCTGGGAACAGTTGTGTCCTGCACTATATAATTCTGGAGATACTCGGTAATCTGATCTATCCTGCTCATGGTATCACCTTTTTTAAATATGATGGTAAGATTTAAATACTCATCACTCTAAAAAACTTTCGGTCACGATGTATGAGAAAATATACACCCTTCTAAAAAATGAAAAAGAACCTCTCTCAACAAAAGAGATAGCTGAGAAGATCGGTATCAGATCTGGGAAGGCAACACTGGGATTATTGAGACTTCAGGAAGAAGGAAAAATAGAGGGTATAGAAATAAACGGAAAATTACACTGGAAAATAAAATCCAAAGATGAGAAAGTAGAAAAACTTGAAAAGAAAATGAGATAATTTTTTAGTTTTTAAACAATCTTTTTGCCATTGTAACGATCCAGTTCTAATGTCGTATATTATGGATTTTTATCTTATTCATTTAAATTATGAAACCCTCTTTTCTCTTCCTGCAAACTCTCTTTCACGGAGGATGTATTTCTGTATTTTGCCAGTAGATGTTTTTGGTAACTCCTTGACGAACTCTACCTTTTTAGGACATTTAAAATGCGCCATTCTATCTCTACAGAAGGATATTATATCTTCCTCAGTTAAATTAGCTCCTTGTTTAGCAATTATAAATGCCTTAGGAACTTCTCCCCATTTATCATCAGGAGTGGGAACAACACACACTTCTAAAACTTCAGGATGCTCGTATATAACTTTTTCTATCTCTACAGAAGCTATATTTTCTCCTCCGCTTATTATAATATCTTTTGCTCTGTCCATTACCTCTATATATCCATTTTCATGAACAACAGCTATATCACCACTATGAAATACTCCATTTCTGAATGCTTCTTCAGTTTTCTCTGGTTTTTTGTAGTAGCCCTTTATTACATTATTTCCCCTCATCACTATTTCTCCACGTGTTTTGCCATCTCTGGGTATATCATTCATTTCTTCATCAACTACCCTCACTTCAGCATTTATATATGGTACTCCCTGCCATGATTTTCTCTTTGCTCGCTCCTCAAACGATAGATTATCCCACGAAGGATGCCATTCACATATCGTGTGGGGCCCATATGTCTCTGTCAATCCGTATACCTGTCTTACCTCTGCCCCCATTTTTTCAAGAACACGTAAAAGTGAAGGAGGCGGAGGCGCCCCTGCGACTGTTATTATAATCCTGCGCGGGAACTTCTTAATTCCCTGTTTCTGTGCATAATTAGTAAGCATTATCCACACCGTTGGTGCACCACCCATATGTGTAATATTTTCACTCTCTATGAGTTCAAATATCTTTCCTGGATCGACCTTCCTAAGACATACAGATTTTGCACCTGCAGCAGGAACAGCCCATGTAAAGCACCACCCATTACAGTGAAACATTGGTACTGTCCATAAATATGAAGAGTATTGATTTAAACTCATTTCAATTATCTCAGCAAGAGAGTTCAGGTATGCTCCTCGATGATGATACATGCATCCCTTTGGAAATCCCGTTGTACCGCTTGTATAATTTATTGTAATCGTTTCATATTCATCCTTTAGTGATATATCTACCTCTTTTTTGCTTCCCATTCTGAGGAAATCCTCGTATTCCAATCCTTCGTATTCCATAATATCATTAATTGTAATAATTTCTTTTATTTTTGGAATTTTATTTTTTATTTTCTCTACTTTATCTCTAAAAGCTGAATCGACAAATAATACCTTGGAATCAGAGTTATTTATTATATAGGCTATTTCTTCAGGACTCAATCTAATATTAATAGGAACGAGTACTCCTCCTGAGAGAGGAACACTGAAGTGCGCTTCTAAAAAAGGAGGTGTATTTGGTGATATAAAGGATACTTTATCATCTTTTTCAATTCCTATCTTACGAAGTGCATTTGCAGCACGATTTACTCTCTCATGGAACTGCTGGAATGTATATCGTTTGTCATTATAGACTACTGCTGTTTCCGATCTATATACATATGCAGATCTTTTTAGAAAAAGTAAAGGCGTCAGAGGAGTATAATATACATCTCTATATCTC
>JAGGSA010000106.1 GCA_021159325.1 Methanomicrobia archaeon
AATTTTCCCTTAAATTTCTGCAATTATTTATAAATAGTTGCAAATTTTATTGCAACTATAGAAAAGTTTATAAAATATTCAGATAAAATAGCACCAGGTAATGGTATGGGTAAGAAAATAAGTGCTGAGGAGGAAGACAGATCTGTTATTATTGATTTAGGAGCTTTCAAAAATTTCTGGATTCAGTAAATTCAAAATATGCAGAATTGTAAGAGAGTTGGAAGATAAAGAACTGATAAAAAGAGAGAAAAGAGGATTAACTTTTTTGGTTAGGTTGAGAGATTGAATCATGAGAACAATAAAATAATTTCTGCACTCTACTCAAATATACCAGAAGTGTTCTTTTCCACCTGTCTGACAACATCTATTATTGTTCCATCCCTGTACTCTATAAGAGCTATTATATTATCCTTTGTTTTTGGAGGCTTTGGTTTTCCGCATATCCTGTATGCTTCATCTCTCAGTTCTTCTATTGTTTTTAAAGGAAGATTTTCTCTTTTTGCAGCTTCTATAAGATCAGATCTTCTTGGGTTTATCGCGATTCCTCTTTCGGTAACAACTGCATCTACAGTCTCTCCCGGTGTTGTCACTGTAGTTACATCATCCACTATTACCGGAATTCTACCTCTTTTCAGTGGTGCTGTGATGATCGTCAGTTTTGCGCCTGCAGCTGTATCCTGATGTCCCCCTATGGGATGGAGAAGAAGGCCATCAGAGTGTGTATTCACATTTACATTGAACTTTGTATCTACCTCCGTGGCACCGAGAACTACAACATCCAGTTTGTTCACCGCACATCCCTTGGAGAATATATTTGCGTAAAGGGAGGTAGTTATCTCTGTATGTCTGTAATCTTCTTTTAAAGATTTAATACAGTAAAGATCAAAAGCCTGAACTGTCAATATTTTCCTCATCACCCCATCCTCAAGCATCTTTACAAGATATTCTGTAGTGCCCCCCATGCCGAAGTTCCCAACTATGTTGTTCTTCTTCATATAATCATGGATATATTTTGTGACTGCTAAGGATATTCCTCCAGCTCCGGCCTGGAAGGTAAATCCATCCTTTAACAACCCTGAACTCCTTATAAGATCCATCGCTTTTTTTGCTATGAGAAGCTGGAGGGGATCTTTCGTTATTACAGTAGATTCAGAGACGATCTTTGAGGGATCGCCTATGCTATCCACCTTAACAACATAATCCACATATTCCTGTGATATTGTTATCGGAGTGGCCGGATATGGTACAAGATTATCTGTTATTACAACTGTTTTATCGGCATACTGGGCATCCACATATGAGTATGTTAATGGACCACACGCTGATTTGCCTTCTACTCCATTACAGTTTCCGTATTCATCAGCTGTGGGTGCAGCAATGAATGCAACATCTATCTTAACTTCTCCTGTCTTGATAGCTCTGACCCTGTCTCCATGAGATCTCACGAAAACAGGTTTTTTCAATGGGTTTTTTGTTGTGACATAAGCACCCAGTTTTCCTCTGAGGCTCCCTCCTTCTATTGCTGTGATAACACCTTCCTTTATATATTTTATAATTTTTTCACTCTGAGAATTGAATAAAGAGCTTGGAGCGAGTGTTATATCTTTGAACCCCATCTCTGCAATTGTATCCAGCACCATGGTTAGAACATAATCTCCCTCTCTGAGATGATGATGAAAAGATATTGTCATTCCATTCTCAAATCCAACTGCTTCTATGGCATCTTTTATAGAAGGAAGCAGTTTTTCTTCCGCAGCAAACTCCAGCGCAAATGCAGATCTTCTTTTTTTTGGTTTAAAGGCAAAAGCTCCTTTGAAGGGTTTCAGTTTTCTACCATCGATCTCAGTCGGAACAAGTCTTCCAATACTATTCTCCACAAACTCCATTAAAAAGCACCTCTGAGAAGTCTCATTGCACTCTCCACCTCTGCTCTTCTCACGATCTCTCCATCAAGGAAAAAGTACTTCCTCTCCGGATCTTTTTCATACTCCTCTATAATTCTCTTTGCTCTCTTTATGCTCTCAGGTGGAGGAGTGAAAACCCTGTGCAGTATCTCAACATGATTTGGATTAACTATCCTTTTTCCGTCAAACCCCATTCTCTTTGCAGCAAGACTCTCTTTATAAAGCCCCTCATCATCATTTTCATCAAGAAAAACAGAGTCAATCGCCTGGAATCCATAGGCCTTTGCCACAGAGACTATTTTTGATTTTGCATATAAAAGTTCCCCCTCAGTTTTTGTTCTTTCTCCAGAGATACTGAGAAGATAATCATCTGCATCCAGGGTCAGAGCCACTATCCTCTCACTGGCTCCAGCTATTTTTTCCACATTTAGAAGACCAACAGCATCTTCTATTAGAGGGATTATTGAAATTCTGCTGGGTATGGATCTTTCTTTTTCAAGATCAGAAAGGAGAGAATCAACTTTCTTTACAGTACTGGCATCAGAAACTTCGGGGATCATGACCACATTGAGTTTTTCCTGAACTATCTCATGAAGATCTTCTTCTCCAAAAGTCTCAATGGGATTTATCCTCACAGTTACCTCAGAATTATAGAAGTTCACTTTTTTTATAGCTCTTTTCACAAGTATTCTTGCAAATTTCTTCTGAGATGTGGGTACATGCGTTTCGAGGTCAAGAACAATACAGTCTGCTCCATAAACCCCGCAATCTGCCATTTTTTTAGTATCTATACCAGAAACATAGAGTCCTGATCTTCTGAGTCTAAACTTCATCTTTTTCACCCATGGCTTTTCTCAGAGCATCCTCCACTCTTGCCTGCAGGACAAAATCAAGGGCATTTCTATCAATAACAGTGACAGAAGCCTTTTTTACATTATATTCATTTAAAACTTCTTTTACCTCTTCAGCCATCTTCTCTCCAAACAGATCGAACAGAGAACTTTCTATTTTTATAATCGATTTTTCTGAGGGTTCTATCTTCACATAAGCATCATTTTTTGAGTTTGGGTTTCCCGATTCTCCTGTTTTTTTGATCATGTTTCAATGCTTATCCATCATATTTTTAAGCCTTTCGTTCACGGAGTTGTATCGGAGATGAGAAAATGAATGTGAGAGAAACTTTCAAACCTATCTTCGGGAAGTTATTGCTACAATTTTATTAGTTTTAATCTTGCCAAACTTTGCTTATTGGAGTTGTTGCTTAGAGCCACCTTGCCAAGCTGAATATAAAATTCACTTAGGTTACTGGGCATTATTGCTTCAGACCTGTTTGGTAGTTCCGAAGTGTGGGAAATTTACCTATTTTCATTTCTGGCCTTTGAGTTTGATGATTGCTCACCCAATCTCCTGCATAGTTTGTGCCAAAATTATTAGGGGGGTCAAGAAAATGAAAAGGATATTGGTTAGCATTCCGGATGGAGCTTGGGAAATAATTGAGAAAGAACATGTGGTAAGGAAGTACAGCAGGAGAACTATAAAGCTTTATCTCCATTACAACGAAGAACTCCTTAAGTTTAGCAACAAAACATCGTATCAGATTTCCAACGACGATGTAAGGGATTATTTATACTACTTATCAGAAAAGAAGAATGCTTCAGCATCCACCTTAAACATAGTTATCAATGCACTGAAGTTTTACTATGGTGAGGTTTTGAAGCGAGAGTTTGTTTATGAGATTACAAGACCAAAGAAGGATAAAAAGCTTCCTGTAGTTCTCAGTCCGGAGGAGGTTTCAGGGATTCTTTCCTCTGTTAACAACATCAAGCACAAACTGATCTTGATGCTTATATATTCTGCTGGATTAAGAGTGAGTGAGGTGGTGAAGTTGAAACCTGAGGATATTGACGCTGAGAGGAAGTTAATTCACATAAAAGGAGCGAAAGGTAGAAAAGATCGGTATACAATGTTTTCGGATGTGGCGATGAAGACATTGAGAGAGTATCAGAGGAAATATAAACTCCAAACATGGCTATTTTTAGGACAAAGAAAAGATAAGCATATCTCAATAAGAACTGTTCAAGCAATCTTTGAGCAGGCAAGAGATAAAGCTGGCATCGGAAAGGATGTGACAGTTCATAGCCTTCGTCATTCATTTGCGACGCATTTGCTTGAAAACGGAGTAGATCTACGGTACATTTAAGAAAAACTTAAGGGAGATAAAGAGTCCCTTAGATATGTTGGAAATAAAAAGAAGTGATGTAAAGAATGAATAGAAATCTTTATAAAAAGATGAAGAACTATAAAGAGATAAAAGAGTTCAGTCAAAATGGTTATATACGCATTGCGGATATGAACGAGTTGTGCGAAATGGCACTTTAAGGAGGAAAGAAAATGAAAATTCCAAAAAACAAAGCACTTAAGTTAATAGATGAGAAAATATCACAATTTCAGAAAGTCCTAGCCAATGCTACTTACAATAACCGTTACGGCGAAGATTACCTATTGGCATATCATGGCACAAAAACTTTATTGACTGAGCTTTTCTCAAAAAAAGAAGCAATGAACTTCCCGAGTAGCGTAAGTTCGATGGTTGCTCCCATTGGAAGGGAAATAGATGATGCTAAGAAATTACAAGATTATAAAG
>JAGGSA010000108.1 GCA_021159325.1 Methanomicrobia archaeon
GACTTCCATCAGGGCTGAATACCGTTATCGCTCTGTCATATCCCATTCCTTTCGGGTACATAAATATCGCTCCATTTCTTTAATCCCTTTAATGTTCCGGAGACACCTAAGATCAGGATTCCTTTATTTTCATGTCTTACTAAGGAGAGGATACATATAACTTTATCGATGCTTTTTGTATTGCATCTCACTATACCCATTCCCTTTTCCTCATCAACACTCATAACCCATAAGCTTAACTCTGCAGCTCCAAGTTCACCAAGGAACTCCAAAGCTGTGTTCCATATTAACTTAATAATATCTTCTCTTTTAAACTTATCTCTCCACAGGATCTTGAAAAGTATATATCTCTTTTTTTCTCTTGAACTTTTTTTATTTTTTAATTTCATTTTCTCCCTTCTGAAGAATCATTTTAGGAATATTGTATATTGCTGATTTGGCTTCATAGTATTCCATTCCAAGGATCTTTCCAAAGGCTACCAACGTTCTTGGAGATTTCAATGTGAACTCATTCGCAGATCCTGATGTGATCACGATAGGAGCATGATTTTTTTTGGAAACTCTGATAGTGTTTTTTAGATTTTCTATAAGTCTGGATCTTGCATATCCTCTTCTCCTGATTATCTCTTCAACATTGATCTCAAAGGCTATCTTATTCTCAGAGGCTTTTCTGGCTGTTACGTCATCTATGGGGTATGGATCGCTGAGAACACTTACTCTTTTTTCCTGAACGATTCCTCTGTTCAGTTTGAGATCTCCTCCTCTCACAAATATGAGTTTCGTTTTACCAAGCTCTCTCAGAATCCTTTTGATTTCGGAGAGATCATCAAGACATATCTCTATGGCTTCTCCTTCTTCAGGAGACGTTATCCTTTCAGGCGTATAAACCTCTTCATACATCTCATTCGGGTAACCTCTTAGATCAATAGCCAAGTATCTTTTTAGCATCTTCGATCACTTTTTCTTTTTTCAAAGGATATGAGACTATTTTAATAACAATATGTACATCTCCGGAGTCATCCAGAACAAAATTCCCGCGGTAGAGACTCTGTTTGTTCAGTCTGAGATAGAGTTTTCCCTTTTCGTCTATTCTCCTTTCAATATCTCTCAGAGACGCTTTATCGATCTTATCAAAGATTTTCAGAAAATCATTTATCTCCCTTGTTTTTGTTATCTCTGTTCTATAGATCTTTATAGGATTTCCATAATGCCCGTGAACAGTCTTTTTTTGAAATTCTTTCTCTGTAAGGTTCTTCAAAGCTTCTAAAATTTTCTTTTCATCTTCAGTAGCCTGACAGAAACTCTCTATCTCAATCCTTTTAATCATTTTTATTTTCCTCTGTTCTGATGTGCAGAGAGACTGGGTCTCAGCTTCTCCGCACCTTTTCCCTTATTCAGAAGTCCTCTTGATCTTTTTCCCGCAGATGTAAGACCTCTGAAGACTCTTCTTTTATTCTGCTTTTCACAGATCCAGTTTATTCTGGGATCATTCTTTATCTGAGGATGATGGGGATCAACGAGGATGACTTCAAAATACTTATGCTTTCCTGTTTCTCCCACCCAGTATGAGTTCAGAACTTCAAGGTTCGGATATTTTCTTGCAACTCTTTCCTCTGCTATCCACTGGAGACTTTTCTTTGGTGTATACTTCCTGACACCCATCCTTTTTGGCCTTCTCGCTCCTTTAAATCTCTGTTTATTCCTTCCACCTTTTTTTATCCTCACCCTTACAACAACATATCCCTTTTTGGCTTTATAACCTATCTGTCTTGCTCTATCGATCCTCGTCGGTCTCTCCACTCTCACAATTGCTTCTTCCTTATTCCACTGAATAAGCCTCTCCTTATAGATATCCTTTATATACTTCTCAGGATTTTTCCATACTTCGCCTACATACTTATAAAAACCCATATTCTCGCCTCCTTGTAATTCGGCTCTTGCCACATCTTGCGGAGTTTCTGATCATTTTATAAGGAAGGGTTTATAAAAGTTTTGGTTTGGAGTTTGATAACTTCTATCTAATTTCAATTATTTTTCCTACTCCGTACTCTATAAAATCTTCCTTATATTCTTCTCTGAAAGCTTCTCTGACGAGATCACCCGTACAATGAGACGGTGCAACCTTTTCCACTTCCAGTTCTCTAAATTCTTTAACACATGATAGAGGAGGATGGTGAAACCCTCCCAAAACTAAGTATACTTTGTCTCTCTTCATCAATTCCTTGGCTCTCTCCACAATATTTACAACTCCGGGATGAGCACAGCCTGTAATGATTACCAATCCCTTTTTTGAATCAACGATCAGGGATTGTTCTTTTGGAGGACCATAAAGTTCTCCAGTTGTGTAAACAAAATCAGAAATTTTCTCTGGAGCTGAAATTTCTACAAATCTGCCTCCTTTTTGGATTATCATATCTTTAATAGATTGAGGAAAGGAACTTGGAATAAAAACCGTAATATTAGGATTTTTATCCAGAAAACCTTCTAATCCTCCTGTATGGTCGCCATGGATATGAGAAATAACTATTTTCTTGATTGAGGCAGGGTCAATGCCTAATTTTTTCATATTGAAAAGCAAAATTTCGGAGTTTCCCCCCGTATCAAAAAGTATTACATCCCGAGGAGTTTTTATTATGGTGGCAAAGCCCCAGGAAGTTTTCATCTCTGGATCTACTTGGTAGTTATCATAGACAGAGATCAAAGTTATTTCCTGTTTCTCTTCTTTTTCTGACACAATAGAAATTCCTGGCTGAGTTATTTTTTCAGTTTGAACTGAAAGCCAGATGCCTATTCCCGCCAAAATTAATATTCCGATTAAAATTAAGATTTTGAGATTCATTTTAATCATATTTCAATTATTTTTCCTGCTCCTCCTTCAACATATTTCTTCGGATAAAGAGACTTTATCTCTGACTTATACTGAGTACAATGAGTGGAGCAAATCAGCTCCAGATCTTTCAGGGATCCAGGTTTAGTTCCATGCAAGCCCCCTATGATGCCATAAACTTTACCAAACTGAGATGCTGTTTCAAGAATATGCTCCATTCTCGGGTGCGAGCATCCTGCTATGATCACAATGCCTTTTTCTGTCTCAACACAGAGAGATTGTTCTATCCCCTCAAGTTCACCCGTGGAGTAAATACCTTCATAAAGTTTTGTGGGTTTTTTCATTTCAGTAAATTCTCTCGCATTTTTTGCCTCAGAGAAATAGGAAGGAATCCAAAGTTTTACTCGATTATTTAGGCGGAGAAAAGAGGAAAGACCTCCTGTATGATCCCCGTGGAGATGAGAGATAAAAACATCTTCTATTCTCTTCGGATCAATTTTAAGTTTTTCCATATTTGAAAGCAAAATTCTTCCATTTGCTCCAGTATCAAAAAGTATTTTTCTTTCTTTAGCTTCCACTAAAGCGGAGAATCCCCAATCTGCCTGCAAATCTTTTTTAAAAGCAGTGTTGTCATAAATAATTGTAACTTTCATCTTTACACCTCCTTATGCAGTTTTTCATCCAGACTTCCATCGGGAAGCATCCAATCAGGATGAAATTCATTTCTCTCTTCCATCTGATAACGGATACAGCTTTCCCAGTCTCCTTTGCAGTACAGTTCTATCCATTTCTTATCCAGCTTTCCTTCCTCATAAAATCTTTTCATTGGGCATACAGGATACCATTTACAGTCTTTGCTCAATATCCACAATTTTCTGTATTTTTTTATTAAATCTTGCTTTAAGTCAGGATTATAAAGAAGAGTTGCTGGATGAGGAAGAGGCAGTATCTTTTTATCATCGGATAAAAACAGCTTTCCATAAACTGAAGAAAATTCTGCGTTCGCAGGTAATGAAATACCATATTTCTGAAAAATGTAACAGGTGGCATAATAACCTAAGGGAGCTAATATCTTTGGATTTATCAACTCAATCTCCTCATTCAAGTAATGTGTACACACTTCAATTTCATCCTGTTTGGGCTTCCTGTATTTTGGAAGCATACATTTAATTAGATTTGTCATATAAATGTTTTTCCTTTTAATTCCTACTGTGCTCAGCAATTCATCCAATACTTTTCCTGAAGGACCAATAAACATCTTTCCTTCTCTATCTTCCTTCTCTCCCGGCGCCTGAGCAATTAACATGATTTTTGCCTTCAGATTTCCCTCCCCACAGAGACTATTTATTCTCGTTTCAGATAAGCGGCATTTTTTACATTCTTTTATCCTTCTCTTCAGTTCATCAATCTCCATATTTCATGCACCATTAAATTTTTTTATATTTTATATATGATTTGAGGGTATATGTGGTTTGGGATAGAGAAGGCACTTAAGGGCGGCTGACTATTTGTT
>JAGGSA010000088.1 GCA_021159325.1 Methanomicrobia archaeon
CTGTATAGAAGTCACCGTTGTATGAAAATGTTTTTTCCTCTGTTTCTACTGGAGTATCAAAATATATTCTGTATATGGTATCTTTTATCCCCTGTTTTTTTACAAATATAAAGTTTAACTCTGTGTATTCATCTGGATTTCTTTTATAGATATGAATAAACACCTCTGTGAGGATAAGTCCAAGAATACAGGCAGATATTATCAACTTATAATTCATAGGATCTCCTGTGAATATATCTTTAAAAAATTTGGGATGAAAAGATCAAAAACTTTAAATGTAACTCCAAATATTTTTTCTATGGAGTACTGGAGTATGAGGATAGAGGAGTTACTTTCCTCCTTAAAGACATCAAAAAAAGGATTAGATCCAAAAGAAGCTGAAAAAAGGCTTAAACAGTATGGATATAATAGAATAGAGGAAAGAAAGACAAAAACAGCCTTGAAAATATTTATTTCACAGTTCAAGAATCCGCTTATTTATATATTAGTTTTTGCTACACTGGTAGCCGCCTTTGTTGGCGAAAAAACAGAGGCCGTGATCATAATGGCTATAATCTTCCTCAATTCAGTTCTCGGATTCTTCCAGGAGTACAGATCAGAAAAAGCTCTGGAAAAACTTAAGAAGTACATTAAATTTAAAGCGAAGGTTATCAGAAATGGTGAAAAAACAGAGATAGATGCAGAGGATTTAGTTCCAGGAGATATTGTTTTTTTAAATATAGGTGATAAAGTTCCGGCTGATATGAGATTGATAGATGTGCAGGATTTCTCTGCGGATGAGTCCATTCTTACAGGTGAATCCATTCCTGTCTATAAAAAAACTGATCCTCTAAAAAAAGAAAATCCAAACCCCCAGGATCTGATAAATACAGCATTTATGGGAACAATAGTGGCAAGTGGAACAGCAACAGGCGTTGTGGTCTCAACAGGAGGATCCACATTCTTTGGTAAAACAGCTTCTTCCTTAGAACAGGAGAAGAGAACAGAGTTTGAAGAGAACATGTCCAGATTCGGAAATTTTTTATTGAAAGTCATTCTCTTAACTACAATATTTGTATTTGCAGCAAATTTTCTTCTCCATAAGGGACTCATTGAATCTCTTTTATTTGCTTTGGCTCTTGCTGTGGCTATAACTCCTGAAGTTCTTCCCATAATAATAACAGTGACACTCTCAAGGGGGGCATTGAAACTTGCGAAAAAGAAGGTAGTTGTGAAAAGACTCAGTGCAATAGAGAGCATAGGAAATATGAATATACTCTGCACAGATAAAACAGGAACTCTGACAGAGAATAAGATAATAATGACAGATTACTTTGATCTTGATGGAAAAAAAGATGACAGGATAATACTGTACTCTCTACTTGCCAATAGCGCTGTTGTTACAAAGGATAAAATAACGGGTAATCCCTTGGATGTTGCTATATGGGAGTATGCAAAGGATACCAGCATTGAAAAATTTGAGAAGGTGGATGAGATCGAGTTTGATTTTGAGAGAAGAAGAATGAGTACTGTAGTGAAAGACAAAAAAAACATTCTCATATCAAAGGGTGCTCCTGAAGCGATAATTGAAATCTGCAAAGATATTGATAAAAAAAAGGCCATGGGGAAGGTTAAAGAGCTGAGCAGTGCGGGACACAGGGTCCTGGCTGTAGGATATAAAGAGATCGAGTCCAAGAAGGATTATACCAAGGATGACGAGAGGAATCTCACTTTTCTGGGATTTCTGACATTCACAGATCCTCCTAAAAAGACTGCAAAAGAAGCTCTGGAAAAGTTCCACAGGCTTGGTGTGGAGATAAAGGTCTTAACAGGTGATGATCCTTCAGTGGCTTTAAAGGTATGCAATGATCTCGGGATGGATGTAAAGGAGGATGAAGTTGTTATTGGTTTTGATGGGGATGTTGAAAAGGCAAGAATCTTTGCAAGGGTAAACCCTGAAGAGAAGCTTGAGATCGTAAAGAGATTGAAAGAGAAGCATGTTGTAGGGTTTCTTGGAGATGGCATAAACGATGCTCCTGCATTGAAAATAGCAGATGTTGGCATAACTGTGGACACTGCTTCTGATGTTGCCAAAGATGCTTCTGATGTTATACTTTTAAAAAAGAGTCTCAATGTTGTTGCCAATGGTATAAGGGAAGGAAGAAGGTCATTCGGGAATATCATGAAGTATATTCTCAATACTATAAGTGCCAATTTTGGAAACATGTTTACCATAGCCATATCATCCCTTTTCCTGAAGTTCATCCCACTTCTACCGACACAGATACTTTTAGCCAATTTTGTGACAGATATGCCGATGCTCTCAATATCAACAGATAATGTGGATTACGATACCATGAAAAGACCAAAAAAATGGGATATAGATCTTATATCAAAGTTCATGATGCACTTCGGAGTTTTAAGTTCTCTGTTTGATTTTATCACCATATTCATTCTTATGTATGTCTTAAATCTTGCAGTTCCTGCATTCAGGACTGGATGGTTCCTTGAATCCTGTTTATCTGAGATAACTATCACATTTGCAATAAGGAGTAAGAAAAAATTCTACAAGAGCAAGCCAAGTAAAACATTAGTGTTCATGTCAGCAGCAACATTTCTTTTAATACTGTTCACAATATATTCGCCCATAGGAAGGTATTTTGAGTTTTCAAAGCTCAGCATACCTTTCCTGATGCTGGTATTCGTGATACTTCTGTGTTACTTTGCATCTGCCGAGATACTGAAGAGGTATTTTTTCAGGAAGTATGAGTTCTGAGTGAATTTTAGTACCGTTTTACTTAATTCTTCTATTTTTTCATTTTATTGAGAACATCCCTGATCTTTTCATCCGCCTCTATTATCTGCTCCTTTTCTATGCAGAGTATCGGTCTGAATCTTATGGATCTCTCACCACATGGTAACAGTATCATTCCCTCTTCAAAAGCCATCTTTCTGAACTCATCCCTCATTTTTGTATCTGGCATGTCAAACGAACATAACAGTCCCAGTCCCCTGACATTCGAAACAATATCCGGATAGTCTTCCTGGATGTCTTTTAGCATTTTCAGAAGAAATTCTCCCTGTTTTCTGGCATTTTCCACAAGTTTATCCTCCTCTATAATCTCAAGGATCCTTGTGGCCCTCACCATATCCACGATATTTCCTCCCCATGTGGAGTTTATTCTGCTTGATTCCTCAAAACAGTTCTTTTCCACTTCGTCCACTCTTTTATTGGCTATTATTCCACATACCTGGAATTTTTTACCAAAAGATAAAATATCTGGCTTTACATAGTACTCATGTGCCCACATCTTCCCCGTTAATCCGCATCCTGTCTGAACCTCATCAAAAATAAGCATTATCTCGTTTTCATCACATATTTTTCTCAGTTCCTGGAAAAACTCTTTTCTGAAGAAGTTATCCCCTCCCTCACACTGAATGGGTTCGATGATCAATGCAGCTATATCATCTCCATCTCTTTCTATTGCCTCATTGATCTGAGAGATACTCTTCTCCTCTGCTCTTTTAACATCATCTATATGCTCATCTAAGGGAAATGTGATCTTTGGATTCAGTACACGGGGCCATTTGAACTTGGCAAAGTACATGTGTTTTCTTGGATCTGCTGTATTTGTGAGTGAGAGAGTATATCCTGTCCTGCCATGAAATGCATCTTTAAAATGTATAACTTTATGACCTTTTTCTTCTTTCAATCCCTTTGCAAAGTTCTTTCTGACCTTCCAGTCAAACGCTACCTTCAATGCATTCTCAACAGCCAAAGCTCCTCCTGAGATGAGAAACATATGTTTCATATAATCCGGCATTGCCACCCTTGAAAATGTATCCACGAACTCTGCCATGTATGTGGTATAGATATCTGAGTTAGCCACTTTATTTATCGAAGGCTTGAAGATCTTTTCTTTAAACTCATCGTTATTGAGTTTTGGATGATTCATGCCTAACGCTGAAGATCCGAAGAAGGTATAGAAATCGAGGTATTTCTTTCCATTTCTTGCATCTATTATATAACTTCCCTGGCTTTTCTCCATATCTATGACTATATCAAATCCATCCACAAGCATCCATTTTTTTAGAATATTAAGTACATCCTCTGGTTTTACCGACATTTTACTCACCCTTATTATGGAGATATATCAAGCAAAATGGAAATTTTACTTGATACAATGTAAGTACAATGG
>JAGGSA010000007.1 GCA_021159325.1 Methanomicrobia archaeon
TGATAAACACAGATGGAGATTTGATTCCTTGAATGAGTTCATAGATTGGTACAACTTAATATGGAGAGCCTTGTGGATTGAAATAGGAGAGACTCCTAAAAATGATAGATGAAGCAGAGCTTCCTCTGAAGAAGTAGACAAGCTACTTCTGTTTTGAAAGGAAAATGAAAACAATAGATTGTTCTGGAAAATGTATGGTGATCATAATGGATCCGCAAACCAAAGAAATGGAACATTTCTTGAGATGTAGAAAACTCTGTTTTCTACAGTTTAAGTAAACGAAAAAATAATCGTACTCTACAGTGATCACTATTCGAAGAGTTATCTGCTCTCTCAGGATCTGTTTTTATTCTATCTTATTATCTTTTATAAAAAATAGTTAAAAATATCAAGCCCCGGGAGGGATTTGAACCCTCGACCAACTGATTACAAGTCAGTCGCTCTGCCAGGCTGAGCCACCGAGGCACAGTTATTTTTTTGTATCCTTGATTTTTAAATCTTACTGTTAAGAATACCGTAATAGCTTTTGAATTTCCTACCAAAACTTTTATATATTCATGGATGAAATACCGCATATGGAGATAATAGATGCACATGTTCACCCTTTACCAAGGGGATGTGCGGAGAGGAAAAAGGGAGATCTCAAAGAAATTCAATTGGTGGAGATAGAGTTTAATTCACAAACAAAAACGTTATATAACATGACCTGAATGTATTATTATGGAACTGAATGATATAAAAAAGTTATCTGCAGCTCTTTCTCGGGAGTTTAAATCTGAAAACGATCCATACAGAGCTTTGGCTTCTGTAATAGAGGAGATAGGAGAAGTAACATCAGATATGAACAGAGTATTTAAATCCGGAGCCAAAGTTTATCAGGGAAAAGAATCAAACATGAAAAAGCTACAGGAGGAACTTGGAGATCTGTTGCTGAGTGTATTTTATCTTGCCAATGTTCTCGGTATTGATCTTGAAAAAGAAATGAACGAGAAATATCTTCGTCTCAGAAAAAAATTTAACCTTGAACTATAATACGAAAATTATATAAAAAGTAGCACAATTATAAAATTTGTGATACCATGAGTATACTGGAAAGAGCAGCAGAGTTTCATGGGCATTTAGGACCGTATCTGGTCCTTGGAATGAAGATGGGACTGCTGGCAAAGAATAAACTGGATGCCACTCCTTTTGAGATCAAAGCAGAGATACACACAGAGAGGAAAACACCGAGGTCATGCATACTGGATGGAATCCAGTTTACATCAGGATGCACACTCGGAAAGGGGAATATAGATGTTGTAGAGAGTGATGAGATT
The DNA here is from genome assembly GCA_021159325.1 of Methanomicrobia archaeon. Classification (GTDB taxonomy): domain Archaea; phylum Methanobacteriota_B; class Thermococci; order Methanofastidiosales; family B48-G16; genus B48-G16. Next base: position 1,317 of record JAGGSA010000007.1, read on the forward strand.
TTTGGTATCTTTTTTAAGGGTGAAAGTAAGTTTGTGATCAGGATCAGAAAGGATATCCTGGATACCCTGAAAAACATCTCCGACATGGAAGAATACGCAAGGATACTATTCGAAAAGAGGGATGAGGAGCTTTTTGAGTATGATAAAGTTGAAAAATGTTGAGACAGTATATGAAGGAGAAAAAACCCCTGTAATCAAAGATATAAATCTGGAGGTAAAAAGAGGAGAATTTATAACTGTAATAGGACCCAATGGTGCTGGAAAAACGACATTACTTGAAACCATAAATGGACTTCTGGAAGCAAACGGAAATATCACTGTATTTGGTAAGGATATAAAAAAATATGGGACAGAGATAAGAAAAAACATTGGATATGTTCCTCAGGATTTTTTCTGTGATAGTTTAACTCCATTTTTAGTAAAAGATGTAGTTATGATGGGGAGGTTCGGAAAAATTGGACTTTTGAAGTCTCCATCCAGAAAAGATCATGAAATTGTTGAAAAAACTTTGAGTTTTCTTGGAATATCTGAGCTTGAAAAAAAGCCCATAGGAAAACTTTCTGGGGGACAGTTACAGAAGGTGATGATAGCAAGGGCATTAGCTAAGGAACCTGAGATACTGCTTCTGGATGAGCCTTTTTCCAATTTAGATCTGAACTCAAGATCAGATATCTCAGAAAAAATCTCTCTCTTAAATGAGAAAGGAATGACAATCATAATGGTGGTGCACGATATAAATTCAATACCTGAAAGATGTGAAAGGATACTCATGATAAATAATGGAAAAATAATCGAAGACAACGAAAGAGAAAAAGTTTTGAGAGGTGCAAAATGATAATTCTTCCTTCAAAAATAATTTTATTTGCAGTAGCTGGAGCCTTTTTAACGGGGATACTCTGTTCTCTTATAGGTTCCTTCATTGTGAGAATGAATCTCTCCTCCTTAGGATTCTGCATGTCGCATGCAGCCTTTGCAGGGGCTGCACTGGGCGTAGTTCTCTCTTTCAGTCCATTGATGATGGCAATGTGTTTCTCCACAGTAGTTGCACTCATACTTGGACCTGTTGCAGAAAAGGCGAAATTGGATACGAATGTAGTTATAGGGATAATATTCTCTCTCATGATATCACTTGGACTTATTTTTTTGAGTTTTTCTCCTGGAGCAGCAATGAGCTCTACAGCTTTGAGCATATTATGGGGAAGTATTCTTGGAATTACAATTGAAGACATCTTAAGACTTCTACTGATAACTTCTTCTATAATTCTCATGATAGTACTTTTTTTCAAAGAGTTTCAGGCGATCATGTTTTCGAGAAAGATGGCAGAGGCTTCTGGAATAAACACAAAGCCTTTCTATTACATGATACTGTTTCTGACAGGGATAACTGTTGCTTTATCGTTAAAACTTGTAGGAGGACTCCTTGTATTTGCCCTGATGATAAATCCTGCCTCCTCAGCATACCAGTTTTTTTATGATATGAAAAAAATAACAATATTCTCTCCCATCATTGGTGTATTATGCTGTTTTCTTGGTATATTACTCTCTTTCTTCCTCGATCTTCCCACAGGTGCCTCCATAGCTATTACGTCCTCATTAATTTTTGGCTTATCTGTTATGGTATCGCCGAAGAGAAAGAGAGGATAGAAAACTATTTAAAGAGTAACACTCTTATAAAAATCGTGTTACTAAAGGTGATCTCATGAAAAAGATAGGTAGTATATTACTGGCAATTGTTCTTTTTTCCATGGTAAGTATAAATGCCGATGAAAAAGTAAAAGTAGTCTGTACGACTACAATCCTAGAAAAATTCGCAGAAGAAGTAGGCGGAGAAAAAGTGGAGGTAATATCCCTTGTACAGCCTGGTGTTTGCCCCGCCCACTTTGATATAAAACCAAGCAATGTCTACGATGTGAGTGAAGCTTCTTTGGTCTTATGTCATGGTTTTGAACCGTGGCTGGATGGTCTGATAAGCTCTTCTGGAAATAAGGATGTAAAGAAGGTTTTACTTAAAGGATCATGGAGTACCCCTGACTCCGCCATACAGATGGTGGAGAAGATAAAAGATGCATTATCTGAAGCAAGTCCTGAGAACGCTGAGTATTTTAATGAAAACGCAGATAAAACAATAGAAGAGATCAGAGAAACTGCAGAGAGTATAAAAAAAGAAGCAGACACACTGGATGTAAAAAATATAGATGTAATTTGCATGAAATGGCAGAAGGAGTTTGTTGAGTGGATAGGATTCAATATTGTGGCAACATATGGACCTCCGGAAAATGTTTCAATGAAAGAGATAAATGAACTCACCAAAAAGAAAGCTCTTCTGGTCATCGATAACCTCCAGAGCGGAACAAAGTTAGGCTCACAGATAGCATCAGAGATAGGGGCTTACCATGTTATTTTAACTAACTTCCCGGACGCAGTTCCCGGAACAGGAACACTCAGTGAGATGATGAAGTACAATGCAGATCAGCTCTTCAATGCGGTGAAAGCTGAAAGGGAAACTCCTGAGGAAACTTCAGATACATATAAAATTACATCAGTGATCCTTGCAGCATTGTGTATTGGTATTATAGTTCTCTACTTCAGGAAGAGATAACATAGAAAAGTTTTAGGCAAACCTATTTATATTCTTATTCTAAAAATTAGGTATGCCTAACGTGATGTTGAGCAGAAAAACTGAGGATTATTTGGAGGCAATATACAATATAACAGAAAAAAAAGGATATGCGAGAG
>JAGGSA010000011.1 GCA_021159325.1 Methanomicrobia archaeon
ATTTTGTCATGGGGAGTAGGATTTTATTTTTCTTATACTTCAAATAATGAATTTCCGAAAACTTTATATACCCGTACTATGAAATTTCATAGGACGATACAAAGAAACAATACAAAGAAGGTGACAAAAATGGATGTGTTAATAGGTAAAAAGGGTGCTATGGCGTATGTACTGGCTGTAGTGACGGGGTTCAATTCTGACAATAAGGTTGTTATAAAGGCGAGAGGAAGAAATATATCAAAAGCTGTAGACGTTGCAGAGATAATAAGGAACAGATTTCTGCAGGAAGCCAAAATCGATAAAATAGAGATTGGTACGGAGACAATCGAAAACAGAGCTGTCAGTACAATGGAAATAACGATGTCAAAGTAAGGAGGAGTTTTGGTGGGAAAAAGGCCTAGGCGATGGAAAAAAAAGGGAAAAATGCGATGGAAACATAAAAAGAAGAGAATGAGAAGAATGAAGAGGAAACTGAAGAGGAGGAAGTAGTCAAATACCTGAATAGAGCCTTTCCCACAAAAAGTCCGGTAATCTATTTTTTATTATTTTTTTCCTTACACCCTCTATATTATATTCTACTCTTTTTGCTTTGATCTCCATTTTTTCAGGGTCTAAAAAGAAGAGGCTTGCTCTCGGATCTCCATCTCTTGGCTGCCCAACAGATCCTGGATTCAAAACAATCTTTTTATCTATTTTTTTTATCATTGGGATGTGAGTGTGTCCCAGAACAAGGATATCTATATCTCTCAAAAACTGCTTGAAGTATGAATCTGGATAAATGGGGTAAAGATACTGGGTAATACTCGTTGGAGAACCATGGTAAAATGATATTTTTTTACCTTTTATTTCAATACCAAGATTGAACTTCAGATCCCTCAAAAATTCCATGTTTTCCTTAGTTAAAACAGATCTTGTCCATTCTATAGCTTTTCTGGCATATGTATTGAATCCATGAAGTTCATCTGTTACAGCATAATCATGATTTCCAAAGACCCCCTTCACATTTCTCTCAATACATAACTCTATGACTTCATTTGGATCTGGACCATATCCCACAAAATCACCACAGCAGTATATCTCCCCCTTTGCATGTTTCAGGACTTCTTCAAGTGCCTCCAAATTTGAATGAATATCAGAGATCAGTGTGATCATGATCCCTTATATTTTCTTGCTATCATAAAAGCTTTTTTTATCGATAAATTTTTTTCTCCTTTTTTCAGAATATAAGACTCCAGCTCATTTTCCCTTATTTTCTCTCTCACATTTTTCATTTCTTCTAAAAAGATACTGAGATTGTGAAGAGCCAGAAGAATCTCAGCTTCACTTGTACTTTGCAAAAAATCATTTAAGCCATAATCTCTGCATATGGGACACTCACACTCTGGGAGTTCTTTCACTCTTCTGAGTCTTAGTCTTTTCAGTGTCTCCGGATCTATGTACTCCTTAAAGGCTGCCGCCACAAGGTATGTCCATGAGTCAAATGTCTCAACGCCCATATAGCTCAGTGCGAACAACGCAGGAAAGCCCGTGATCCCGAATACGTGGAGAGGTTTTTCATTTTTAGCTGCTGAGATTACATTTATTAGCATGTTATAATCTCTCTTTTTCGGAACTAAGGAACCAACAGCATATCCATCGAATCCATCATCAAGATTTTTGATGTATTTTTTAATATCCTCTGGACTGTGGCCATGAACTGCCGAATATAACAGCATTTTTTTATTTTTTTTAAGTTTTAAAGCTAAATTTGAGTTATAAATACTTTTCTTCATTCTGTTTTCCTTTTCTTCCGGAGACAGATCTGGAAGAATTGGATAATCAAATGTCATCCCAATATCACATCCGGATCTCTCCTGATATCCCAATACAAATTCTTCTTCCAGCTCTGCATTTTTTTTCATGAACTGGAATCCACCTGAGTCTATAATTACAGGTTTTTTTGTTTTCAGAACTTTATGAATACCTTTTTCAAGTATCTCCTCTTTTTTTCTATACTGGAGTATATGGTATAAGCTCAAAACGGTGCCCTGAGCCAGATCCCATGGAGCTGGAAATTTTTTTTCGATCCAGAGATCCCAGACACCATAGGAAGCTGCAGAGACAGGCAGTAAAGCTGGAGTTTCTATGATTCCATGGGCTGTTTTTATTTTTTTACACTGCATACCTTATTTATGTTTTTGAAGATATAAAAGAGGTCTTATATCTTCCAATAAATTTTTAAAAAATATCTCCTATAGAATATGTGCCTCTCGGAAGAATAGGTTTCACAGGAATGAGAATGACATCTATGATAATAGTTTTTGTTATCTCCCTGATAGTGTACTCTCTTCTTGTGTGGCTTGGAGTGAAGATAGCAGGTGTCAGTAAGAGAAAGAGAACATGGGAAAATGCTATTTTAGCAGTCATTCTGATGCTTATCCTGATTTACATTATGGGCTTTGTGGGCGGAACTCTCGGGGCATTGCTTGGAATACTAGGATCCATAGCAATAATAAAGTATATATACTTAACATCATGGGAAAAAGCTGCAATTGCGTGGGTGTTTGTGATCATAGGAGAATTAATTGTACAGATTGTTCTGGGGCACTGGATTGTTGGATTAAGGCTCATCTGATGAAACTCACTCCTTCTTTTCCTCCATTGCTTTAACTATGACAATGTCACCCACAGCGAGAACATCCTCATACGGGATGGCTATATTCTCCAGCCCTCTTTCCTGTCCCACAGCAAGACCAAAGATCCCTCCATCCTGAAAATCCAGAATTACATCATTAACTATACCCACGTACTTTCCCCTGCTGTTGTATATGTTCAGTCCATAGTATTTAGAAACACGCATAAAAAAAATTTGATCTCATCTTTTAAATACTTTCCCATACAATTCTTCCATTTTTTATAACTGTGCTTACAAGATTGACACCAAAATGGTATCCTATGTGCCTGTAATTTGGAATCTCCATGATAACAAGATCAGCATTTACTCCCCTGTCTATGCATCCTGCATTCCTGTCCAATGAATAAGCAGCATTTTTCATTGAAGATATACATTCCTCAGGGAGCATTTTCATTTTAAAAACAGCCAGTGCAAAGATAAACTGAAGGGACTCTGTATAACAGTTGGGATTGAGATCAGTTGCTAAGGCTAAGGGAAGGCCCATCTCTATCATTTTTCTTGCATCTGGAAACTCTGTAAAGAGTGAAAAAGGAGTTCCTGGTAGAAGAGTGGCCACCACATTTTTCTCAGCCATTAACTTCAATCCTCTATCAGAAGCTTTCAGAAGATGATCAGCACTCTTTGCTCCGAGCTCTGCGGCTAACTCTGCACCTCCTGTGTTTTCAATTTCGTCTGCATGTATCCTCAACTTAAATCCCTTCTTTACAGCAGCCTCAAAGAACCTTTTCGATTCCTCCACAGAGAAAACACCTTTTTCACAGAAGATATCAACAAATTCTGCAAGATTTTTTTCTTTTATCTCATCAAGCATCTCTACGCAGAGATCTATATAATCCTTCTCTGTACTCTCCTCAGGTACAGCATGCACCAGAAAAGTTGGGATTATATCTATATCATGTTTTATCTCATTCAGAACTTCTAAGGATTTTATCTCGTCTTTTCTGTTCAGTCCATATCCTGATTTAGCTTCTATCATTGTTGTACCATTTCTCAGCATTATATCAAGTCTCTTTTTGGCCTCTTTCTTCAGTTTTGACCTTGATGCTTCCCTTGTTTTTTTTACAGTATACTGTATCCCTCCCCCCTCCTTTAATATTTCAAGATAACTTTTTCCTTCAAGTTTCATTATCAACTCATTTTCACGAGTTCCTGAGAAAATCAGGTGTGTATGAGGATCAACAAATCCAGGGAGAATAGTTTTTTCTTCGAATTCTATTATTTCTCCAGAATATTTTGATCGGATATAACTTTCTTTTCCAAAATCTACAATTTTCCCATTATCCACTGCAACAGCCCCATTTTCTATCACAATTAAATTTTTCATC
>JAGGSA010000081.1 GCA_021159325.1 Methanomicrobia archaeon
ATATATTCACCAATACTATCTCCAGCCACAGCATCAAATTTCATACACCAATAACAACCCTAACTTATTCCTTCTCCCATTTTGTGATTTTCAATCCTGTGAGGATCTTGAATTTTTATTATTTGCTCTCACTTCACATAAGCCGCCTGTAACTTCTCGATCTCCTCTTCTATATCCTTTTCTATCTTACTGAACTTTGACTCTATCTCATCTTCAGGAACTATCTTCATCCTTGCTATCTCTTCCTTTACCTTCATCTTCCTTATATCCTCAAACTCTATGGAATCTATCACATTCAAAAGTTTCTCATAGAACATAAGACATATTTTCAGCATCCACACCTGTTTTTTCTGAGAACAGTAAGTATCTATCTCATGGAATGCATTCTGCTGAAGGAAGTCCTCTCTCAACATTTTTGCAGCCTCCAGAACAAGTCTCTCCTTCTTTGGAAGAGCATCAGGCCCAACTAACTGCACTATCTCCTTTAACTCCTCCTCCTTCTGGAGAATCTGCATCGCTTTCGTCCTCAGAGAAAACCAATCCTCAGAGACATTGCTCCACCAGTCTTTTACATCATTGAGATACAGAGAATAGGAAGTGAGCCAGTTTATAGCAGGGAAATGCCTTCTATCTTTCAACTCTCTGTCTAAAGCCCAGAAAACTTTTGTAACTCTCAGTGTGTTCTGCGTCACAGGCTCTGAGAAATCTGATCCCGGAGGAGAAACAGCTCCTATTATCGATAGAGATCCCTCTTTATCGTTAAGAGTCACAACTCTCCCTGCTCTTTCATAAAACTCAGCCAGCTTTGAAGCTAAATAGGCAGGATACCCCTCCTCTCCAGGCATTTCCTCCAGTCTCCCTGATATTTCCCTTAAAGCCTCAGCCCATCGGGATGTTGAATCAGCCATTAAAGCAACGCTGTACCCCATATCCCTGTAATACTCCCCTATTGTAACTCCTGTGTATATGGAAGCTTCTCTTGCAGCCACGGGCATATTTGATGTATTTGCGATCAGAACAGTTCTCTCCATGAGAGGTTTTCCTGTTTTTGGATCTTTTAACTCAGGGAACTCTGTCAGTACATCTGTCATCTCATTTCCTCTCTCACCACAACCCACATAAACAACTATCTCTGCATCCGCCCATTTTGCAAGCTGATGCTGGATAACTGTTTTTCCAGTTCCAAATCCACCGGGAATTGCGGCAGTTCCTCCTTTCGCTATGGGGAAAAAGGTATCAAGAACCCTCTGTCCCGTAAGTAATGGTATGGATGGCTCAAACTTCTTTTTTACAGGTCTTGGTTTCCTTACGGGCCATTCATGATACATTTTTATCTCTTTATCCTCTGTTTTTGCAACGGGCTCATCCACTGTAAAATCACCTTCCTCTATATAGGTCAGTATTCCCTCTCCAAAATCCGGAGGAACGAGGATTCTATGCTCAATCAACTCTGTCTCTTTAACATATCCTATTATATCCCCTGATCTCACTTTATCTCCTTTGTTTTTTAATGGTACAAAGTGCCATTTTTTATTCTTCACGAGGGGCTCTACCTTTATACCCCTTTTAATAAAATTCCCTATCTGATCTTTTATCAAGTTTAAAGGCCTCTGGACACCATCATAGATCCCGGAGGTTAATCCTACACCGAGCTTCACAGATAACGGTCTTCCCGTAGGTATGATACTCTCCCCAGGCTTTATGCCTGTGGTATCCTCATAGACCTGAATAATCGCTCTATCTCCCTGTAACTGGATAATCTCACCCATGAGCTCTTCTTCACCCACCATTACAAGCTCATACATCTTGCTTCCTCTCATCTTTACTGCTTCCACAACAGGACCACTTATTCTGATGATTTTCCCTTCCATTGAATCACCTTATCTCCACTCCAATAGATTTTTTGATCAGTGAAGCTATTGGATCCTCTTTTCTTATACTTCCATGCTTATCAGGTATCTCAACGACGATCTTTCCCTGTTCCTCAAGGAACTCAAGATCCTCTCTTATCTCATCCGCTATCTTTTCACAGACTATGAAAAAATCTGAGTCTATATCCCTGATATTCATTCCTTTTTTATATACATATCCCTTTACTCCAATTATTCCGAATGCATTTACAGTATCTTTATCTCCTATAACGATCATACTATCTCCTCTAATATCTCATCAAATCCTTCTTTTTTTGCTTCATATATACCGAGAACATCCTTAACTTCCTTCTCACGAAGAAGAATATAGTAAACTGCTTTCGCTGCTGAGTAAGGATAGATTATGGATAATCTCCTTACCAGTTTTAAAAGATAATCTCTTAGAGCTTTTTCAAATATGAATAAAGATTCTGTCTCTGAATATTTCTCTCTCAGTTCTGATAGAAACTTATAATCTGTATCTGTGAGAAGATCCAGAACACCTTCCACATCTCTCGCTTCAGCAAGGTTTTTTAACTTCCATTCTGGAATCTCATATCCTATGGGTATAACATAATCAAGAACATTCTCAACTCCATATTTTTTACATCTCAGGATTGTAAGAATATTTCTTGCCTCTATCTCACTCTTTATGTATATCTTCAGTATATTGGCATTTTTAGAATCTGTTTTCTGAGCTGCTGAGAGGATCTCTCTATAATAAAGGAAGTCTATATCTCTCTCTATCTCAGGCAATGGTTTGTTAAATGAAAGCTTTGAGTAAATTGTTCCCTCCAGTTTTGAGCTGTACTCTGAAACAGGGGTCTGTTTGAGCTTTGCTATCTCCTCTTTTGTGAAATACCCATAAGGTTCTGGATCCAATCCTCTGAGAATATCCTTAAGAACTTCTTTTTCATATTTTAGTCTTAATTTTCTGAAAAATATCTCTACACTGTCAGGTGCAGAGGATGCAATATTTTCGATATCCTTTTTGAACTCTGAATTGAACTTTGCCATAAAACTTTCAATTTCATATGAATCCATCTCCATTAACTTTGAAGGATCAGTTATCCTGCTTTTCAATCCCGAAACTCTTGCATTGAAAAACCCAAAGGAGGATATATTCAGGATCTCCCTGAATATTCCTATGAATATTATAATTCCCATTGAAACTCCGAACACAATCAGGAGAACAAAGACCGTTATATCCATTTTATTCACTCTCAAAAAGTATTTTCGAGATTCCTACTCTCAGATCTTTCTCTTTTCTCTTTATAACTTTTTCAATTCTATTATCTATTGTCAGGCTCCGATCTTTTTTTCTTATGATAACACCCGGCTCTTTTATTCTTTCATCTGCAATGGGATATCCCTTTAACATATCTTTATCCTCTTCTCTGATCATCAGATCATAATCTCCAATTTCAACTTCTTTTATTAATTTCTTAAGAAATTTCTGGTAAATGTCTCTGTTTTCTACAATTTTCTTGCTTGCTTCCGAGATGATTTTCATTATTAGCTGATCTTTTTTATTCAGGATTTTTCTTCTGGACTCCACATTTGCAGAGGATATTATTCTCTGTTTTTCAAGCTCTGCTTCTTTTTTACCTCTGCTTATTATCTTTATTTTTTCCATTTCTGCCTTTTTTTCAGCTTTTTTAATTAATTTCTCTCTTTGTGCTCTTATTCTCTCATTTATCTCAGCAATTTCTTTTTCTGTATCTTCTTCTATTTTTCTGATTATCTTTTCAAGACTCATTATCTCACCCAAATAAATGCAATCCATAGAGGATCAGTATTGCAATTAAAAGCCCAAAAATCGCAAAGGTCTCTGACATGACAGAGAATATCATACCTTTGCTGAAGGCCTCACTGTTTTTACCTGTGGCTGTTATACTCCCTCCTGCCGTGATCCCCTGTCCTATTGCTGATAAACCAGCTATTCCCGTGGCAAATCCTGATCCAACAATAGCCACACCTGTGGCATACTCCAGAGTTATATTTCCTGAGAGTAATCCTGTGAAGTAGAGGATGAGGATTGCTATGAGTAATCCGTATATAGCCTGAGTTTCTGGAAG
>JAGGSA010000027.1 GCA_021159325.1 Methanomicrobia archaeon
AGAGACAAAAAAGTTCAGAAAGGTTGAAGATGAGAAGGTGAGGGAGTATATATCAAAATTAAAGTAATCTTCTCACATCTGTAACGTCCACTTCGCTCACGCCCTCTACCCCTTTAATATTATCCACTATCTCCTCAACTCCGCCCCCTGCATCATTGAGAAGGACAAAAACATTCAGAGCCACAAGGCCAAAGGCTATGGGCTCCTCCTCTATCTTATGTATTTTCATATTTTCCGGGATTTTTCCCCCGATCTCTGTTTTCAACTTTTCTCTATCTGTCTCAGGAGAAACAGGCATGACTCTGACTATAGCAACTACATTGTAATCCATTTTATCACGGCCCCTCAAAACCACATTCACATTTATAGGGATTTGCTAAAACTCTGCATTTCTCGCATCTGACGATGAGCTTTCCACAGTTAGGACATGGAAACTTGACGCTTTTTTCATCTGGGGATATCTCTCTGTTACAGGATATACATTTCATGCAATCACCTTTTAGGTTTTAACAAACTTTTTCATTATCTTTACTTTATAAGTCTTTCCATGTTTTACTCTTGAAATTATTTTTTTATCCTCCAGATCCTGTATGATCTTGGTCACCTTCGGTCTTGAAAATCCCGTTTTTTCTGGAAGCTCTTCCTGTTTAATCTCCCCTCCCATATTCTCTATGGCATCGACGATCTTTCTCTCGTCTTCAGTGAGCACAAACATGGGTACTTCAATACTGAGTTTCCTCTTGTATGTTCTGTAAAGGAGAAGTATGAGTATACCACCGGTAAGCAATCCTGCAACAAAGGAAGCGTAATCCATGGATATCTTTCTTTTTTCTTTTATTTCACTGATCTTTATATTGGTACCAACATTTTTTTTATCTGCTTTAAGATAGGATATATCCGGGATCTCAGGTCCGACAACATATATATGATCCGGATTCAGTATCTCTATGGCTTTCATTGTTGGATCTGGAACTCTATCCTTATCCACAAGGAGAATCGGTGCTTTTAATACATAGGACGTTCTCAGCGCCACAAGAAAACTTTCAGGAATATTTCCATTCACAAGGACAACGTTTTCTGATTCCCCCCAGAGATCTATGGCAACTATGGCTGCTGTTTCATCTCTGTCTGTACCCCATTTTCTATCCACGTCAAAACCCATTCCTCTTATCTCATCCTCCACCGTTCGGGAGATCGCCTGAGTACCACCTATGATGAGAATTCTTTTGGCATTCTGAGATCTCAGTCCTAATAGTGATCTTTTTGCACTCACATTCAGAGATTCTGGATCGGTCAGTATAACAGGGACATCCGCTTTGTGGGAATATGATTCTGCTATTATATAATCTATTATCACATCACTGCTGTTTGTCACCACAATGGCATCATATGTGTCTCCCCGGATCGTGTTTAAACACAGGAGTATCACAATGAATATCATTAGCTTTTTCATAGGTTATTATATGGAGAGAGAGTTTATTAATGTATATGTTCATTCTTTCTTATGGATTACCATGATTTCTTTCCCTATGAGACATTGAGAGAAGGCCAGGAAGAGTTTATGAGCATGATCTATAAGAACGTTAAACTTGGTAAAAACACTGTTATCGAGGCTGCCACAGGATTTGGGAAAACTCCCTGTGTACTATCTGCTGTTCTTCCTGTAGCGGAAGAAAAGGCAAAAAAAGTTGTTTACTGCTGCAGGACCCACAAACAGATGGACAGAGTTATCGAGGAGCTAAAAGAGATAGGGAAAGAAAAAGATGTTTCGGGAGTCTCATTGAGAGGAAGAAAGGAGATGTGTTTAAATCCCTTAGTAACAGATTTTGCGGGTGATACGGCGTCAGCCCTCTATGTATGCAGATTACTAAAAAAACTCAATAAATGTAAATTTTATACAAATGTAAAAGAAAAGGAGGATCTGGTTTTTGAACTTGCACTGAAGTTTTCAAAGAGGGCAGTCAACTCCCTTGAAATTAAGGAGATATGCAGAGAAAATGCGTTATGTCCGTATGAGGTGGCAAAAGAAGTTCTCAGGGAGGCAGATCTGATAACATGTTCATATATGTATATATTCCACCCGGGGATAAGAGATAACTTTCTGGAGACGGTGGGATGCAGCCTTGATGATATGATCTTGATCCTGGATGAGGCTCATAATCTTCCTGAGCTGGCCGCAGATCTTGGAAGTGATCAGATCTCATTATCATCACTGAAAGCAGGGATAAATGAGGCGAGCAACTATGGAGAGGATGAGATACTTGCGTTTATGGAAACTATGTATGAGATAATACTCTCCATATCAGAGGATATAAATCTTGAGGAGGAAGCCTTACTGACATATCAGGATCTTATCTCAAGGTTCACAGGAAGAAGATCACAGTTTGTGAATATATCAACAGAAAAGGCAATAGAGGATTTTTCCCAGTATATGATAAAAAGAGGAGAGGAAATACAGAAAGATAAACTGAACAAAGGAAAGCCTCCGAGATCCTTCATCCACAGCTGCGGTGTATTTGTTTCCAACTGGATAAATGTGAGGGGGAGGAAGGATTACTGTTATCTCATTGAGAGATACATAACAAGAGGGGGAGTTTCTTCTCTGAGACTCAACATCCTTGATTTAGATCCGAGGAATATCACAAATCAGGTTTTTTCCTCTGCATACTCTATCACAGCGATCTCAGGTACACTGACACCCTTGGATGCTTTCTGTGATATCACAGGTCTCCAGAACTATGAAGCAAAAGTTTTCAGTTCTCCCTTTAAAAGATCAAATATACTAACTCTGATATCAAAGGGAGTGACAACAAAAAGCCCTTACAGAGATATGAGCATGTACAAAAAAATAGTTCGAAAAATAATGGAAATTGTGGATGCAGTTCCAAAGAATGTAGGTATTTTTACTGTTTCATACAGTGTTCTTGAGGGTCTTTTGTCTGCAGGACTTCAGCAGATCATCAAAAAACCTATCTTTGTTGAGAGTAAAGATTTCACCTCACATGATAATGATATTCTTGTAAAACAGTTCAAGGCATCTGCAAAGAAGGATGGTGCCGTGCTTCTTGGCGTTATGGGGGGGAGAAATGCAGAGGGGGAGGATTACCCGGGAGATGAGATGAATGCCGTTGTACTTGTGGGGATACCCTACGCAAAACCCATGGCAAGAGTCCAGGCTCAGATAAGATACTATGCAGATGTTTTTCCTGGAAAAGGGAAATACTATGGATACTATCTTCCAGCTCACAGAAAGTTAAATCAGGCTGCTGGAAGGGCGCACAGGCTCTTAGAGGATAGAGCCTGTATTATATTCCTGGATTACAGAGTGGGGCAGCCTTTTGTAAAAAATAATCTTTCGAAATGGATGACAGAGAGGCTGAGAATAGTTGAGGATGAGGAAGGTATTCTCAGAAGGTATCTTAATTTATTTTTTGATCAGTGAGGCATTCCAAAGAAAATAGAGTTAGAGCCTGACTTATTAATGGACTATTATTATACAGATGGTGGACTGTTTTTTTGAAAATGATGCTCTATATGATTTTATCATAGCTTGGGATAGTTGCCTTAGAAACGATAAATCTCATGCTCCTTACGGATTATGATATCTCAGATGATATTCTCATGGAGAGTCGACACCTGAAACTCAGAAAAAAAGGAAGTTGAGACGATGGGAAGACATAGAAGAAAATGTCAAATCTAAGACATCATTATCAACGGAACGATGCAAAAAAGACAAACATGCTGTACTACATTGTTCCACTCTTGGTAGTGGTACTCATAGCTGTGTTCCTTGTGGTGAAAG
>JAGGSA010000001.1 GCA_021159325.1 Methanomicrobia archaeon
TATAAGTCTGTTTCTGGCGTTACTTTTATCGCATCTTCAGGTATCTTGCTTTCTCTGTCTATAATTTTATTTTCCTGGGCACATCCAACAAGTAGAGATACTCCAATAACAACTGTCCAGAGCAAATATTTTTTTCTCATGTACATCCTTCATTTTTCAGCTTGATAAATCAATCCATTATTTAATAAATCTTACACCTTTATACCAAAAAGCTTATATAGATCATCAGAAGAATAGGATTATGTTAGTCAGAGAACTTACTTTTTTTCAGTTGGAGATTTTGAAAGAACTGAAATTCAAGCCAAAATATGGTCTGGAACTTATAAACAATCTAAATGTTTCTTCTGGAAGATTGTATCCGAACCTAAAGAGATTAGAGAACTTAGGCCTTATTAAAGGAGTTAAGAAGGATAACAGGATCTATTACTCCCTTTCAGAAAAAGGGATACAGGAGTTTGAAAATATAATGTACTGGGTCACAGATTATGTCCTCTCAATAGGAGTAAATCTATTTGATGAATATCTCAGTTTTATAGTTGAGTCTCTCCGACTTAAAGAAGGTGACAGAGTTCTTATAGGACTAAAAGAGATAAAACATCCCTTCCTTATCCGTGCTGCAAGGGAGATTACAGGAAGAATATCCAAAAGAGTTACACTTTCCGGAAGCGTTTTTGTACTTCAGAAGATAGATCTGCCTTATGTCACTCACATAGAAGATCTGGATCTCCTTCCAGATAAAGCAGTGGATAAATCCTGCATTCTTGCAATGGAAATGAATAAAAAAAACATGAAGAATTATGAAAGAGTTACGAAATCGGAGATCTCGATTATAGGAAAGGCACACAGTAATATTTTCATCGAAAAATGCTTTTACAATACTCTCAAGAAGATGGGAGCTGAAGCTCCTTTTATCTTAGGAGAGGGACTGAAAAAAGAGGATGTGTTCAAAAAGCTCAAAGAACTTGGATATGAAAAAATAAGATACACCTCAAAGGAAGAAGTTTTTGTTGCAACTGTAATTCTTCAATGAAAAGGAAGAGGATACTTAATAACAGCGATATTAGGAGTAGATATAGGAGGTACCTTCACAGATTTTTTCTTATAAAAGATGGCAGTGTGAAAACTCTGAAAATACCATCCACACTCGATAATCCTGCTAAAGCCGTCCTTGAAGGAGTAAAGAGACTGGGTAATATAGGGTATTTGCACATGGAACAACACATGCAACAAAGATCTTAATAGAGAAGAAAGGCGCAAAAATAGCTTTAATAACAACAAAAGGATTCAGAGATATAATAGAGATAGGAATGTAGAACAGACCAAAACTCTATGATTTTTTTGTTAAAAAGCCAACTCCATTGGTAGAGAGAATTGATAGGATTTGCTGTATCAAGAGCACATCACTCTGATGTGGGTGGAAAAACTCCAGGAAGCATGCCCTCTGACTCCACAGAGATATACAGAAAATATAATAATCTTGTAGGATATTTAGAGGAGATTCTAAATTATTCAGAAAAAATTGTGAGAAAAGAATTAAAAAAATGCCAGAGGGTGTGAGTTCCAGCGAAGATCATCTGGAATGGAAAGAAATGAAAGAGATAATCCAGAAATAAAAAATCTTCAAGACTTCACTCTAAAGAATAGTACTTCCTGACTTCTTTCGTAATCAAACAGGCTCCAAAGGATTTAATGAGATCGCCGGGTATAAAAGGCAGCATTCCCACCAAGAAAGCTTTTTTGACAGTTCCTACAAAGAAACAGAGCCATGGAACCCCAAAAATGTATATCACAAAGGTTCCTATGATCATGGAGATCAGTATATTTTTTTTCTTTTCTATCAAAATCCCCACAACATACGCCGCAAAGATAAATCCAATCAGGTATCCTCCCGTAGGTCCCATAATGACACCCACGCCACCCTTGCTTCCTGCAAATACAGGAACACCTATAAGACCTATAAAGAGATAGATTATCATTGATAATCCACCTTTTTTACCGAGAATCCCCCCAGCGCACAGAACAAAAAGTGTCTGAAGACTTATAGGCACTATCTCTACAGGCATCTGAAACTGAGCAGCAATACCAGTTAAAGCAGCAAAAATAGCTGCTATGGTAAGTTCAGATGTTTTAACCAAAGAATTCCCTCAGAACTATTGTTTCACTTCTTTTTGGTCCATATGATATGAGATATATGGGAACTCCTATAAATTTTGATATGAACTCCACATAATTCTTAGCTTCTTCAGGAAGAGCTTTATATCCATCCCTTTTTATTTTCTCTTTATCAAACTCTTTCCATCCTTTAAACTCTTTATAGACTGGATTACATTTAGCAAGGATCTTCATATTTGCGGGAAACTCCTCTATTCTCTCTCCATCGTACTCATAAGCTGTAGCAATCTTTACCTTTTCGAGCCCGCAGAGTACATCCAGTTTTGTCAACGCTATTCCTGTAAGCCCATTTATTCTGTGAGCATATTTTACCATAACAAGATCAAGCCATCCACATCTTCTGGGTCTCCCGGTAGTTGTTCCGTACTCCTTTCCCACATCTCTCAGATGCTCTCCCACTTCGTCCTCAAGCTCTGTTGGAACTGGACCTGTACCAACTCTTGATGTATAGGCCTTTACAACTCCTATGATCTTATCTATTCTCTGAGGAGGTACCCCTGCTCCTATGCATGCTCCTCCCGCTACAGTATGTGAGGATGTGGTATATGGATATATGCCATGATCTATATCAAGATGTGTCCCCTGGGCACCTTCCATGAGTATATTTTTACCTTCTTTTAAAAATTTTTCAAGCAATAGGGATATATCTGTAACGTAATCTCCAAGGATCTTTCCATATTTTGAGTATTCTGTGTAGATCTGATCATAATCCAGAGGTTTCCTCCCAAATGTTTTGAAGATTTTATTTTTCATTGAAAGAATCATCGATAACTTTTTCCTGAAAACTTCATCATCAATGAGATCTACAAATCTTATCCCAAATCTCGCTATCTTATCTGCATAGCATGGTCCTATCCCTCTTTTTGTGCTGCCTGCCTTTAGATCCCCCTTCAGTTCTTCATGGATCTCGTCTTCCACCTTGTGATACGGCATTATGAGATTAGCTCTCTCACTTATATAGAGTTTCACGCTCTTTCCTTCTTTCTTCAGGGTATTTATCTCCTCTATCAGTACCTTCGGATCCACGACAACACCATTTCCTATTACAAGTATCTTCTCCTCTACGGATCCCGATGGAATTATATGAAACTTGTAAACTCTATCACCGACAATAACAGTATGACCTGCATTGTTACCCCCCTGAAACCTGACTACCACATCTGCCTTTTTAGCATAGAAATCTGTTATCTTTCCTTTGCCTTCGTCACCCCATTGGGTTCCTATTATTACATTCAACATGGCATTATGTTTGCAGCGAAACCTTTAAATGTTTTCCTCCTCCATGACGTATTTCTGTGATCCCAAATAAAAAA
>JAGGSA010000033.1 GCA_021159325.1 Methanomicrobia archaeon
GAAAATTATCTCTGAGGAAAGTTTATTCTTAACCTAGAAAGAAAGTACACACGCGGTCTTGAATTTAAATTCTTTAAATTTTAAATGTTCAGGTGTGATTTCTATTTTGCTCGTGCTATGAGGTTTCTAAACTGCCCTGATTACAAAAAAATGGGCTTGATTTGTAAAAAAATTTATAATAAACTTAATTGTTATGTCAGGACATTCTCACTGGGCTGGTATTAAACAAAAAAAGGAAATAGCCGACCGAAAGAGGGGTCAGGTATTTTCTAAATTGTCAAAAGAAATTGAGGTGGCGGTAAGGCAGGGAGGAAAAGACCCCGATTTTAATCCCCGTCTGAGACTGGCTATTGAGAGAGCCAAGGATGTTCGGATGCCCAATGAAAACATTGAACGGGCGATAAAAAGAGGAGCGGGCGAATTAAGTGGCAAAAAGTTTGAAGACCTTCTGCTTGAGGCATACGGTCCCGGAAAAACAGCAATTATTATTGAGGCAATCACTGACAACAAAAACCGAACCCTGAATCAGATTAAGCAAATCTTACTCCAAAACAAAGGAAAATTGGTGAGCGAAGGAGCAGTAAAATGGATGTTTGAAAGAAAGGGCTGTATCACGGTTAAATCAAAACCAGAAACAAAAGAAGGAAAACAGATAAACAAAGAAGAACTGGAACTGTTAGCCATTGAGGCCGGAGCCCAAGATCTCTCTTGGAACAACAATCTCTTGGACATCTACACCAAACCAGAAGATCTGGAAAGGGTAAAGAAAAACCTGGAAAAAACAGGCCTAAAGATAGAATCATCCTCCTTGGACTGGGTGCCAAAAGAAGAAATATCGCCGGACCCAGAAACAAGAAAGGCCTGCCAGAAACTTTTTGAAGTTCTTGACGAAAATGACGATGTTCAGGAAATTTACTCAAATCTAAAACCGGAGAGTTCTCAGAACTAATTTTATCTACTTCCTACCCTATGGCTTCTGGCCGCCAGAAAAATAAAAGAAAGGCAAAAAAAAATCACTCCTACGCGAAGGGAAGGAGATTTGAATATAAAGCCATAACTATATTAAAAGAAATGGGCTTTCAGACGATTTTTCGTTCTCCAAAATCAGGGGGGATATTTGATATCCTTGCCCTAAAGGCAAAACCGGGAACAAAAAAAATAGACGAGGCAAGGTATATTCAGGTCAAGGCGTCCCGCTGTCCCTTTTCTCTAAAAAGTGTTGTTTCTAAAAAAGAGAGAAACAGAATAATAAAGAATCAAACTGTGGTAATGCTGGGTAGAAAAACCTTTTATGAAATCTGGGTCCGACGACTGAACAAAAAATGGGACATCTATCGACTAAACTGGAAGTCCCAAGAATTTGAAATGTTGTCATAATGGCATATAAACTATTCAATAAAGAAATCAGCGGTCCTTTTACCATCCCCTCAGGAATTGTGACAACTGAGGTCTCCACCTTAGAAAGAATCGCAAACTCTGTTCCCGAGGTCGGAATTTTAACCACAAAAAGCATAGGTCCCTCTCCCAGAACAGGAAACCGGGAACCGATTATCGCCCAGGTGTCTCCTCTTTCTTTCATAAACGCTGTGGGGCTAACAAATCCCGGAGCCGAGGAGTTCAGAAAAAAACTCTCAAAAATTAAAATCCCTAAAGAGAGGTTTTTGCTTATTTCCATTTTCGGAAGCAGCGAGAAGGAATTTAGGGAGGTAGCAGAAAAATTGATAGAATTCAGCGACGGTTTTGAATTAAATATCTCCTGTCCCCATTCTGAAAGATATGGCCAAATTGTCGGCAAGGACTACGACCTTACAGAGAGAATAATAAGGTCAGTGGCTAACCTGGGCAAACCTGTCTTTGTTAAACTCTCGCCAAACCTTGATGTGAAGGAAACAGTAAAAAGAGCGCTGAGAGGAAAAGCGGCAGGAATTACTGCCATCAATACACGCGGTCCTGAATCCTATCTGTTTGATGGCCACCCTGTTCTTTCAAATAAGGTAGGCGGGATTTCAGGCAGAGCAATCTTGGAACTGGGAATAAAAAAAGTAAAAGAGATAAGAGAGATAACAAATCTGCCTATTATTGCCTGCGGAGGAATTTCAAATTGCCTTGATGTCAGAAGATATAAAAAGGCAGGGGCTGATTTTTTTGGAATTGGTTCAGCCCTGGCCGGGATGACTACCCAAGAGATAAAACTGTATTTTCATCAACTTTTGGAGGACCTAAAAAGAGGTACAAATGAAGCCGAAAGATTCTTAAAAAACCAGCCCCTTACGGAGTATAAAAAATACAAGGTGGAAGAAAACGAACAGGTGGAAAAAGACACATTTCTTTTGAAACTAAATGGAAATATAAAAATAGAGCCGGGTCAATTTATCTTTCTTTGGATTCCTGAAAAGGGTGAGAAGCCCTTTTCCCTTCTGGATAACACACCAATAACCGTTCTTGTAAAAAAGAGAGGGTATTTTACCGAGCAGTTATCAAAACTGAAAAGAAATGACCCTATTTACCTGCGCGGTCCCTATGGAAACTCGCCTAAGGTTGAGGGCAGAGTCCTTTTGGTATCAGGAGGAACAGGGCTGGCTGCCCTTTATCTTTTTGCAAAGAAAAACAACAAGACCTGCGCTGTCCTCGGAGGAAAAGACAAAAATTCCTTCCCCTATCTTGATAAATTCAAAAAAAAGTGCGAAAAACTATACCTGTCCACTGAAAAAGGAGACATCGGCATCAAGGGCCTGATAACAGATATCTTGGAAAAGGCAATTAAAGAGTTTCGGCCTACATTTTGTCTTAACTGCGGGCCCAAACCAATGATAGAAAAGGCAATTCAGATAGAGAGAAGATACATAAATCCAGAGAAAATTTATTCCTCTGTTGAGTTTCTAACAAGGTGTGGCATAGGGCTCTGCGGTTCCTGCGCTACCTCCAAGGGCTATCGCAGTTGCGTAGATGGCACGTTCTTTAATCCAGACCAAATTTAGGGGTGTCCCCAGGAGGAATTGAACCCCCATTTCAACCTCCGCAGGGTTGCGTTCTATCCGTTAAACTATGGGGACAAAAACCACGGCGGCAGAAACATAATACCAGCAAATCAAATCAAAATCAATCAGTAATTGATTAAACAAAGAAAAGATGATAGAATATCAATATCAGGAGGAGTCGGATAACTGGTTATTCCAACAGGTTGCTAACCTGTACCGCCTAAAAAGCGGTCTGTGGGTTCGAGTCCCACCTCCTCCGCCCTAAATTGGGAGAAAACAGAAAGGATTATTAAAATTTTTTATAAGGTATATGCTTATAATTTGGATTTTGGTTTTTATTTTAAGTTTAATCTTGCTGGTAAAATCGGCTGATTGGTTTGTTGAAAGTTCAGAAAAAATTGGCTTGG
>JAGGSA010000089.1 GCA_021159325.1 Methanomicrobia archaeon
GAAAGGAACTGAAATAGTTGTCACTATTCCGGTGATGAGATGAGGATACTTATAATAGATGACGAGGTAGAGATTTTAACTCTTCAAAGATTTTATGGAGATTTTGGGACATAAAGTCGAGATAACGATAGACGATGGCGAAGCTTAGAAAAATTCAAATATGCAATCGATAATGAAAAAAATTTACCAGTACCTTTAGAATAGGTTTCTTATATATATCTCCCAAACTCCTCATGCATCTCTAAGAATCTTTTTATTGATCTTTCGTTCTTTATCTTTTTCCTGAAACTTTCAAAGGCTTCATCAAAGCTGACAAATCTATCCCCTATCACTCTGTTGTCTATATAGGCTATCAGTCTCTCCTCCTTTGTCTTGGGGATATAGTCTCCCTCAGGAAGACCAAGCTTTCTGGCTTCTTCTCTATCTATACCTGATCCTAAATGATTTCTGCAGATATCAAGAAAAACAGGATCTAAATTATATTTTTTTAGAATTTTTGCACCCTCTATGCCATGAAATACTGAGTGAGTTCTGCTTCTTCCTATGTCATGGAGCAATCCCCCTATCTCCACAATGTTTTCGTCTATTCCGTTATCGATTTTTCTGGCTGCTCTTAAAGCGTTCTCACTTACCACAATAGAGTGTCTGATTATATCCTCAGAACAGCCTTCTTTTTTTAAAAGTTCAAGTGCATCTTTTCTCTGCATCTTATTTTCTCCCATTATCTCCCTTATTTTTTCCTTCTAACTCTTCTATCTGAAGTTTCAACGTTTTTATCAGGTCTGAGTTATCATAATACTCAAGAGGCTCACCGCAATCCGGACATTTGAACTCAAGTTTCTCTGCTTCTGAAAAGGTGTACCTGTTGCAGGAGTTCTTACAGGAAAAAAACATATTGTTCTCCTCATACTCCAGTGTCTCTTTAAGATGCTGAATATAATCTTTTTCCATGGAGTTCAGGATCTTTGGAGCGTTTTCCAGATTGAGCTTCCAGTAGTAAACATACCAGCCAGTATTCTTGTCTCTTGTTCTTTTGTACGTGGCGAGCCTGTTTTCATAAAGCCTGTAGAGTACTCTTCTAACTAAGTTTATCCTTATACCCAGCTTTTCTGCAATCTCTTCATCTGTTGCTTCTTTCTTTTCTATGAGCGAAGCAATTTCAAGGCCGCTTTTTCCCAAGAGATCCTCTAAAAACTCTAAGATCGATGGATCCTGTGTCTGCATTTTTAACACCTTAGTTTCTCTGTTATCCTATAATAACTCTTATGGTTTCAGCAGTTTTAAATCTTTCGAAAAAATGAGTTATAAATTATTTATTGTTTATTCCTTTAAGTTTTAAAAGCCTGAATTTCATCTCTTTTATCCTCTCTGTGGTATTTTTATATCTTCTATGACACATTCCACAGATACATTTTTCATACTGGGGACATACTATGTATTTTATCTCTTCCTCTGTGAGTTCCATCCTCTTTATACTCCTCTCAGCTCTGTTCCTCTCTCTTTCCGAGATGTTGGATTTCTCTCCGAAATTGTATATATTCTCAAAGCACAGTTTTATTGAAGATGAAAACAGAGTCCTGTTTCTGAGTTTTTTTCTGAGAACATCCCTGTTTTCAATGTAGGGAACTCCAAGATCCGTTAATGCAATAATTCTTTCCTCTTTTTTCGATAAATTCCTGAGTTTTAAGTCTATTTTCGAGGCTATCGTCCCTGATCTTTTCCTTCTATGAGGCTTCGATGCCCAGATGTAAAATCCTGCCTCTAAAAGAGTTGCTCTCATTGCTGAAGATGAAGAGTATGTTATCAGAACACCAGTTCTCTCCAGAACTTTATACAGCTTTTTAAAGAAATTTAATGAGTATGGTTTCCAATCCTTTTCTGGTGAGTATGCATCATGAAAGATGACATCGTATATATCTCTGAATCTGAACTCCAAGGCATCCTCTATGAAGAGATGAACATTCTCAGGTGATTCGTAAACTCTGTTTTTTATAAACCCTGCATCGTAAAGAGAGGATTCAATTGCTCCTTTTATTTTTCTATGGGCTTCAGAGATATCAGGTATTAGCAATCCCATCAGAAGTATCTCAGGATCTTTTTCAATCATATCTATTTTCAACTGGGGGTTCATCTCCAAAGCTGCAGAGGCATTATATCCAAATCCTGAGAAAAGATCCAGAAGGTATTTTCTTTTTTCAATAACTGAGGGTATACAGAACTTATAGATACTTTCATCGTATGCTCCTGTTACAGAGTGCATTGTTTCCTGGATCTGAGGATCTCTGTATGTATATGTTGAGTCCTCTGTCTTTATAAAATGATTCTTTATTTTTTCAAAAAACTCTTTTCTTTCTTTTTCCGCTCTTTCCTTTGAAAAAAATTCTTTAATCAAAGTTCAATCACCGTAAAATCCTCTGCAACTATGGCGTTCTCAAAGTATTTTAAAGCTTCCTTCTGGATCTCATCAGAGGTATACCTCTGACTTATATGTGTCAGCACAAGTTTTTTTGCCTCTATTCTCAGAGCAGCTTCACATGCTTCTTTCACTGTGGAATGGAATGTTCCATTTCTGTCTTCATCGGTAAGAAAGGTGCCATCATGGATCAGGAGGTCACATCCTCTGAAGGGTATATCCAGAGGCAGTGTATCCCCCGTATATACAATAGATCTTCCTATCTTTTTTGGGCCTGTGACATCCTCAAGTTTTATTTTTTTTCCATTTATGATAATTTCTCCTTTTCTTTCAAGTTCTGAGAACATTTTTCCTTTTATACCAAGTTCCTTTGCTTTATTTTCAATAAAACTTCCTCTTCTATCCTTTTCCTTAAATATATATCCTAAGGAAGGAATACCATGTTTTGTTTCAAATGCCTGAATATAGAAATCCTCAAAATCAACAACATCCTTATCTTTCAATTCTTTTATATGAACATCAAAGCTTATCCCAAAATACCCTCCTCTCAGGAGATTTTTTATAAAATAAACTGTTTTCTCAGGGCCGTATATACTCAGAGGATCTTTTCTTTCATTAAGTGACATTGTCATCAATAATCCAGGGATCCCCAAGATATGATCTCCATGGAAATGAGTTAAAAATATCGAGGATATCTTTGATGGTTTTATAAGGGAGATCATCTGCCTCTGCGCATTCTCCCCACAGTCAAATAAAACTACATCACTTTTATACTGGATCGCTATGGATGATAATCCCCTGTCTTTTGTGGGTTTGGATGCTGCAGTTCCCAGAAAAATAACTTTCATAGTACTGAGTTTTTTTCTCTACTAAATAAATATTTCTCTCAATTATG
>JAGGSA010000090.1 GCA_021159325.1 Methanomicrobia archaeon
TTTTACAATTTTTCTCTTAGCTCCCGCTTTTTAGAGTGATCTTAAGGCTTCCAGTATATCAACTTCAGCCGTGTTTCCATAATATATCAATTTATACGGGCTCTGAAGCTGGAACTCATGCTTGATGAGAAAATTATTATAAACAGAAAAATCAATGATAAACAAGGTGATCACATGGAAGATAAGATAGATTTTATCGCAAGACACGGGAAATGGATTGTTGTGAAGAAGATGGATATCGATGAGAATACAGAGAAGATAGATATTGCCAGACTTCTCATATCGATCCGTGAGACCCTTGACAGAAAGATATTTGAGTATCTTGATGATGATTTTGATCTCAGAAAAATAGAGGATATAGCATCTGAAATTGTTCCTGATGGAAGACTCACAGAAGAAAAAATTGCGCAGGCTTTAAAAAAATTAAATTCAGCAGGAATCTCGAGGAAATTAGAAGGAGATAAGCTTAAAAAAGAAATTGCAAAACAGATACTTACTGAAAAAGTTCTTCAAAAATTGAAATTAAAAACACTCGATGCAAAAAGTATAGATAAATATATCCAGAGAAAGGAGATGGACAAGGCATTTGGATCTATATAGAATCTATATTTTTTTATTTTGTTCTATATACTTCATACATAAAATTTATATAAAAACTTGATAACGAAAAATCATGTTACCTGAAGAAGCTGGAAAAAGTGGATTTTCTTTGAGAGCATTGGGTATAGCTTTGATACTAAGTCTGTTTCTGTTCCTTCTGGCCAGTTCCAGTTATATAGCACTTAAACTTGGAGCACTACCATGGCCAATAATATTCTCAGTTATTGCCTCAGGGGGTATACTGAAGGCCCTTTCCAGATTTAAACCCACGGATATCCATGAGATCAATGTTGCTCAGGCTGGGGGTACTATCGGTGGATTGCTCGCCTCAGGCGTGGTATTTACAATTCCAGGTATTTTATATCTCCAGATGAATGAAAAACTGGATATAAACCTACCACATCTCTGGGTTCTGGGAATTGTATGCATATCTGGGGCTGTTCTGGGTATTCTTCTATCCATTCCCCTGAGAAGAACATTCATAGATGAGGAAGATCTACCTTTCCCCTCAGGGGCAGCAGGGGCTGAGGTACTGAAAGCAGAAAGTTTTGGAGGAAAAACAGCTGTTTTATTGCTCGTTGTGGGGGTTGCATCGGCTATCTTTGCACTTACGAGAGATCTATATTTTGCTTCAGGTTTTACGATTACATTTTTAGCATCTTACAGTATATTTTTTACAATATATCCCATGCCAATGGGGCTGGGGATTGGGTATATTCTGGGACCCAAGATCAGCATAAACTCATGGCTCTCTGGAGCTGTTGTTGGATGGGTGATACTCATACCTCTTTTAAAAGAGTATGAGAGTATAAAATTAGTTCAGGAACTTGGAATGGGGATCGTTCTTGGCTCAGGTATAGGCTTTTTTGTCAGTTATATTATTCCAAAAGCCAAAAAGATATTTTTGCCTCTGTTTTCATGGAAGGATTCCCCATGGTACACAAAGATAATACCACTCGTTTCCCTCATAAGCTTTATTCTCCTTATAATCTCTGGAGTTCCCATTCTGGCAAGTTTTCTGGCTGTACTTGGTGTGTGGATAATGGCAACTGTGGCTTCAAGGATGACAGGAGAAACGAATATAGATCCCCTGGAACAGTTTGGTATAATAATAGGCCTTCTTTCCCTTGGGATATACAGCATTCTCAATATGAGCTTAGGATATCTCCCAGCCTTCCTTATAGTGTGTTTTGTATCGATAGCTGCAGCAATGGCAGGGGATATAGGCCATGATTACAAATCTGCAAAGATAGTGGGTACAAAGGCAAAGGATATTATAAAGGTGGATCTTCTCTGTGGTATTCTCTCAGGGGCTTTTGCACCATTGATTCTGAAGATAATCCTTGAGGGATACTCAAATACTATATTCACCCAGGCAATGCCAGCTCCGCAGGCTGTTCTCGTTGCAGGGAGTATCTTTGGATTCAAGTATCCAGAAGTTTTCTGGATGGGATTCATAGTTGCAATGGTGATCGAGATCCTGAGAAGAGTTCTAAAAAAAGAGATACCATTATCCCTGATGGCATTTGGAATAGGAATGTTTTTGGGTTTAACGCTGAGTTTTTTACTGGCTCTCGGTGGAGCTATAAGATATATCACAGATAAAAAGGGCATCGACTACAATAAAGGGATACTGATCTCAGCAGGAATGATGGGAGGCGAAGGAATTGCAGGATTTTTAGAAGCTTTTCTCATTGTAGTTGGTGTGAGTATCGGAGTTGCAATAAAAAGTTTAATATTTGGAGCGGTGATAATACTTATTGTAGCTCTGATCAGGGTGAAAAGATGATTGTAGGGATTGATATAGGAGGAACAACAACAGATGCTGTCGGCATAAAGGATCATGAGATACTGAAGATAGTGAGTGTCACAGCAGATGATCCCTTAGCCGCAGCTGCTGGCGCTCTCGGGAAACTTGTCACCTCACTGAATATGAGTCTGAAAGATGTGAGAGTTCTTGCTGCCACTGGAGGAGGATCAAGACTTTTAAAAAATGAGTTACTTGGTGTGCCGGTAAAAAAAGTGGATGAGATCACAGCCATAGGAAAGGGAGGAATCACGCTTGCGAATAAAAAGAAAGGCGTTGTGGTGAGCATGGGGACAGGAACAGCCATAGTCTGTGTCAATAAAGAGATAAAACATTTTGGGGGGAGTGGTATGGGAGGAGGGACTCTTCAGGGGTTATCGAGAATGCTTCTCAATATAAACGATATAAAAAATCTTGATAAGCTTGCAGAAAAGGGAGATCTGAAAAAGATAGATCTTACCGTGGGAGACATAGCCGGAGGCAGAGTTGGAGTCATCCCAAGCGATGCAACGGCATCCAACTTTGGAAAAATAGACGATACCGTGGAAAAGGAGGATATAGCAAAAGGGATAATCAATATGGTTTCTCAGACGATAGCAGTTATCTCGATCTTTGCTGCAAGAGCATGCAATCTTGATGATATTATACTCACAGGAAAGGTCACATCTCTGAAAGAGGTCCAGAGATCCCTGAGATCCATAGAGCCTCTCTTCGATAAAAAGTTTATAATCCCGGAAAGAGGTGAATATGCAACTGCTATTGGTGCTGCTGTATCAATTCTGAATGGAGAATAGATGAGCAGTTCTATGATTGAAGATCT
>JAGGSA010000078.1 GCA_021159325.1 Methanomicrobia archaeon
GAAATTCATTATTTGAAGTATAAGAAAAATAAAATCCTACTCCCCATGACAAAATTTTACCAAAGGATTTAAATAGGACTTACCTATATACTGTAGGTGATCATGTGAGGATCATAGAAACTCCAGAGAACATAGTTCTTGCAGATATCTCAGATATAAGTCATGATTTGGATACCGTTTATTTAAGAGCAGATATTAACGAACCCCCAAGACCCTCACTGAGAGTGGAACAGACTGTAAGGACGATACTTGCCATAAGGAAATTACAGAAAAAAAAGGCAAATATTTTATGTACTTCGCACTCTTCTATCCCCAATGGAAGCTTAAAAGAGAATTTTCAGATTTTAAAGGAAATGCTGGAAAGGGAGATGGATCCCATAGAGCCGGAGATAAAAAATATTATATTTGTAAACTCCCTTGAAGAGGTAAAAAGAGCCAATGAAAACCACAAAGAATCTCTGATATTTCTGGACAATGTAAGAAAAACTGTTCCGGAAGAGAAAAACCCACCTGCAAACTCTTCAGAAACAGAGTTCTGGAAACTGGTAAAGAATACAACAAAGATCAATGGTGCTCTCTCTTCATGCCACAGAGACAATCTCTCTCTGAGAGTATTCTCAGATGGGTGTTTCTGCAACTCCTACTTCTGCAGGGAACTGGAGGATATAACAAAGATTTACAACAGTGAAAACGGAGATATCAAAATATGGGGTATAGCTGGAGCAAAAACAGATAAATTGAGGGCAATTCTCCTTACAGAGGGAAAAGAGGATCTTTTAGTGAATTTAGATGGAGGACCCATCTTTGTGCTTCTTCTCTGGGCATTGATAAATAAAGCCTCCTCTCTTGGAAGAACTCTTCCCCGTAGTATTGGAAAGCTTAATAAAGAGCTCATAGAGCAATTTTTTGGAAAAAGATGGGAAACAACAAAAACAGAGGCTTTAAAGATAGCCGAAAAGATAGAAGAAGGTGTGATAGATGTTATACTGCCTATAGATATACTGATCGAAGACGAAGATGGAATAGAAAAGGTAGTTGATCTGAGGGATATAGATAAGGGAAGATTCATATCCATAGGACCGAATACAGTCAAAATGATAGGAAATATCTCCACAAAAAGAATATTTTTACAGAATGGATCTGTAGAGCCAAGAACTACACTTGAAACTAAATCAGAATCAATCACATATCTTCTGATAAAAACACTTCTGAAAAGGGTGGATGAGCTGTTTCTCAATGGAGGAGATACAGTCTCTGATGTGAGATCCTTAGAAAAAGAACTGGAACTTGCGAAGTACAGAAAGGAGAAACTCAGAGAACTTGCAGTCGGAGGATTCGTTGTTCACTGGTGGAATTATCTGAACAGAAGAGGGGATATCCCACCGGGTGTTGAGTTTGCACAGATAGGGAGTCTGAAAAGTCTGTATGAAGTAAAGAGAATGCAGCAGGATTTCAGATAATTGGTGAAGATCATAGAAAAAAGTAAAAGGTTTCTCAGAGTGTATAGGAAAGATATATAAATACTCAGTATAAGGAAGTTATGAGGCGATAAAATGGAAGAAGTAGGAGAAGTATTCACATAT
Organism: Methanomicrobia archaeon; assembly: GCA_021159325.1. Taxonomy (GTDB): domain Archaea; phylum Methanobacteriota_B; class Thermococci; order Methanofastidiosales; family B48-G16; genus B48-G16. The sequence goes on from JAGGSA010000078.1 coordinate 1,584, forward strand.
TTTTCAAGAGTTGGCGTTGCAGGAATAAAGGTAACAGGAAATTTCAAAGTGGGCGATAAGATAAAGATAGGTGACCTGGAGTTTGTTATAGATTCCATGGAAATAGACAGGAAAAAAGTAGAAGAGGCAAAACCTGGAGACTCGGTAGGAATAAAAACTCCTGAAAAGGTAAAAAAAGGAGAAAAGGTCTACAGATTATAAGAAAGTTTCGATCTCTTCCAGGACAACGTCTACAGGATTTTCCATTTTTTTCAATGCTTTTCTCACATCTTTTTTGTATTCATCTGTCATGAAATCCTCGGCAGTTCTCCATATCTCCTTTGGGTCTAAGGAATGATCCTTTATCCCCAGATCTATCAGGAACTGTGTAACAGATAGAACACGTCCTGGGAATGCAGATATGGCAGGTGTTTCTAAGGCTATCGCCTCTCTGTTCATCGACCCACCCGCACTTATCACAAGATCAGAGTAATGGATCAGACTCAGAGAATCCATAGCTCTTTCAGGCATTATAACATTATCAAAATCAAAAAGCTTTCTCTGATGATCGGATCTTGGAAAAACCACAAAAGTAGCATCTATAGGACAATCAGCAATAATATCCCTTATTACTGACTTATTTCTATCTCCTCTATAGTAATTGGCCATTATAGGCTCGGGTCTCATTACTATCAGAGGCCTGTCAAAATTAAAAGATTCAATAACTCTTTCATCTGGAATAAAATCTCTAACATGGGCAAGTTCACAAACACCATAAAATCTTCTTATATTTTCCCTGTGGACACCATATTTTGTTATCTCCTTAACAGGTATCGCTTCGGGAGCTATTATTCTCGTGGAGAGAGGGAGCATCAATTTATTCTGAGAATCAGCGATCTCATTGTCCATTACACAAATGGAGGGGATCTTCAGACCATAACTCACCCTTGAAGCCTCAACAGAATGCTTATACAGCGCTAAATCTGGGGACTCTTTTGATATTATCTCTGTCAGTTCCAAAATTCTTTTTGAGCTTTCAATAAGTTTATCCTTTAAAGAAAAACCACCATGCCTTCCGACTATCTGATACTCTATGCTGTATAAATCAAGAATCTCTCTGATGGAATCAAAGTTTCTGGCAGTAACTATTACATTATGCCCTCTAATCTTTAATTCTTTTATTACGTTCCTGAAAAAATGAATATGCGGAGCATTTGAGATGTCTATCCAGATCTTCATATAATAAGGGGTACAATGGTCTATATTTTAAGCTTTACGGGATTAACTGTTCAAAATGAAATTTAAAAAAGATTTAAATGCAGGAATTCTTATGAAAAAAGAGATAAAATGATTCCAAACGATTCCAGAAATTAAATTTATGGATATATTGATAAAATACATTATTTTATACTGTTTTTTATTTAAAAAATATATATTTTAGCTTTTTTTTTTACAAATAGAAAAGAATAA
>JAGGSA010000099.1 GCA_021159325.1 Methanomicrobia archaeon
AAATTATCGGATCACTCTGTTCAGCAAAAACATTACCATAAGGATCAAAGATAGTACAACGGAGATCAGAATCAAGTTTCTATCATTTCCAAATATGATTGGAATTGGACCTATCATTATTATTCCTCCTGTCTTCACATCGACACCCGAAAAAGAATAAAGCAAAATCAGAAAAATTCCTATGAAAATTAAAACAAATCCTAAAAATAAGATCTTATCATTCATTCTATCACCAATCTTTCATATGCTTCTTTATTGTTTATGCATCCAGGATCGGGAGCAAGATAATCTCCAAAGTATCCATATGCTCTTGCCCTGCATCCTCCACAGTAGTATCTGTAATCACAGTTCCCACAGGAGTTTAATATGTCTTTGTTTCTCAATTCTCTAAAAATTTTGTTTTTCTCCCATATTTCTTCAAAATTATCATTTTTTATGTTCCCTACGGTCAATGGAAAGAATACACATGGATCAATATTCCCATTGGGTCTTATCGCGCAGTAGAACCTCCCGGCTCCACAGCCTCCAATAAATTCGGCTAAGTCTACTAATTTTCCTTTAAGCTCTAAAGTATAGAAATGAGTTGGAATAGTTTTTCTATCTCCAAACTCTTTTTCCAATGCAACTCTGGCAAACTGCGGAGCTGTACTCAGGACGTTTACCTTACTTGTTTTCAATTTCTCATAAAGCATTTTCAATAATTCCTCTCTTTCATCAGGAGTTAAGTCGTTTTCTACAATAAACTTTCCTCTCCCTGTGGGAACAAAGTTATAAGCCATAAACCAATTAACACCAATTTTTTCACAGAGATCTATTATCTCCGGAATCTCTTTATAGTTGTAATGAGTCGCAGTTGTTGCAATGTTTACAAAAAATCCTTCTTTTAAGCAGTTCTTTATTCCTTTCATCGTCTTTTCAAAAGCACCTGGAACGCCTCTGAATGAATCATGAGTCTCTGCATCTTTGCCATCTAAAGAAATCTGAACGAATTGTATGCCTGCTTTTTTCATTTCTTTTGCCTTTTCCTCAGTTATAAGCGTACCATTTGTTGCCATTGCAACGTATATTCCTTTATCTGCTGCGTATCTTGCAAGTTCTAAGATATCTGGCCTGACAAGAGGCTCTCCTCCTGAAAATGCGATTATTGGAACTCCTGCTTTATCCAATTTATCTATTGTCTCCTTTGCTTCTTCTGTAGTGAGTTCATCTGGTAAAGGCTTTCCTGCGGTAGCATAACAATGTTTACATTTTAAATTACATGCATATGTAATATCCCATACAACTAAGAATGGTGCTCCAGAGACAAATGGCTTCTCTATCCCGAATTTTGCAATCCCTCTGAGGACATTTGCCAGTCCCTTACGCCATGAGGGATCAGAAAATTTTTCCTTTAATTCATCTTCCGATATTCCAAACGCTTTTCCCCCTGTCTTCAAGATCCCACTCAAGAACTTTTCTGCCGCTTTACACTTAAAACATGCTTCTTTTCTCTCACCTATCCATAATTCAAGAGCTACTTCAAGCCTGTTTTTTTTGCAGGTCTCACAGTAGCATGAAACTCCTTTAAGCAGTTTTCTAGTTGCTGGATTTCCAATCGTTGATTTCAAAATCTGTATTGTATTTACGGTATTCATCTTATCACCTCCATCAAATTCAATACTGAGTAAGAAGCTCTTGTTATTCCCATACTTTTTTCTGTCGTATCCGTGCCTACAAGGTATAAATTTTTTATAGGTGTAAGATTTCCAGGCATTTTTTGGTTTATACACCATGCAGCTTTTTCCGGGACCAAAACCTGCCAGTGTATAAAGTCTATATCCTCTTCAATCTCCGGGAAAATCCTTTTTATACCATCTAATGCTTTTTTCTTTTCCTCTTCCAGATTGTATTCTTTTGGAAGAACGAATCCAAATCCTACAAGCTGTTTTCCTTCAGGCGCTAAGTCAGGATCATAGTTTGAGACAGGTACGACCCAGCATTTAGGGTCTATCCATATCTCACTGCCCATCTTATCAAAATATTTTTTATTCAGTCCCAGCCACAATGTCAGGGTATAAACTTTTTCCAGTTTTCTTAATTCTCTCTCATAGTCTTCAGGGACCTCTACTATATTCGGCAACTCAGAAGCATATCCAGAGTATATCACCATTTTTCCTTTATATTCTCTTTTCTGAGTTTTCACTCCTATAGCTGTGTTATTCTCTGTTAAAATCTCCTTTACTTCTTCCCCCGTTTTGATCTCTGCGTTCAGAGACTGCACTATACAGTTGATTATCGTTCTTATCCCCCCCTTGGGATATCCCTGGTCCTCTGCACCTTTCTTTGTCAATAATTTGATTATTTTGGATAGATACGCCTGAGGATCGATACCGTATACACTTATGACCCCTTTGCTCTTACTCTTATAATCTAAACTATCTAAAAACCTTGCTACAGACGCTTTTTTAGAATCAACCCCTGTCATAAAGTAACACAGGGTATCCACAAATGACATTGTTTTTTCACTCAGATTCCTGTTTTTCAGGAGCCCATGTACAGAAACACCCGAAAAATCCTCACCCAGCAATCTCCTTCCATACATGGAGATCAGAGCATGCAACAGGACAGCTCTATCCTTTTTCGGAAGAAGAGAAAATGTAGAAAAAGATTTCAGATTCCATGGGAATGAATAAACTTTATCCCCATCTCTTACATAGTATTCACCGTGATAAATAAACTCAGGAGAAATATCAAAATATTCCTCAATCAATTTTCTTAAAGGACCATTTTCCAGTCTGGTAATAATATGAGGACCATTATCTATGGTATATCCATTCAATTTATAACTCTGACATATACCTCCTACTTTCTCTTTTTCCAGAATTAAGACTTTTTTTCCATTTTTTGATAAAACAAGTGCAGAAAGCAAACCGCTGACTCCAGCTCCTATCACAATTGCATCATACACTACTATGCACCTCTTTTTCTATGAATTTCTCTAAATTTTCTATTTTAAAAAGAATTTCTCTAATATGATCC
>JAGGSA010000074.1 GCA_021159325.1 Methanomicrobia archaeon
TTAGGTATAATATCGGGGTATGTATATTCTCTATCCACATCTTTTACCTTCACAGAGTAAATTTTTCCATTTCTAATTGAAAGACTCATTATGAGAATATTCAAAGCCTGTTTGAGATATTTCAATCCGTATCCTGTTATATCTATGAAAAGACTCTTTGTACTCTCTGTTACCTTTGTATATTCTGAGTTTATTATCGGAGGCATTGATAAAACCTGTTCCTTAGAGTCTATCCAGATAGGATACTCCTCATATTTTTCCAGAAGATGCTTATACTCAACTCCTTTTTTATGTTTTTGAAGTATCTCCTCAAGCGTCATCTCTTCATTGCATTCTAAGGGTATAAACTCATAATCTTTTGGCATTGTCGTATAATGAACAGGAAAATCTATTTTATCTAAATCATGAACACCTATAGCCACTCTTCTTCTGTTTCTCCCATGGGTAAGATGCAGTTTTTCCTGTACCTGCATCAGAGATTTTATAGCCGCATCATTTAACTCCACACCCTTTACAACAGCACAGACAGCGTCAGGCCTGACCTTTTTAACCTTTCCATCTATTGAGGCAATGTATTGAGATTCATTCACCTCAAGATCATAAAGACCTGTCTTGATCCCCAGGAAACCCTGAAGAGCCAAGGCGAATCCTTCAACGGATAGCATATCAGGTCTATCTGGGAATACTTCAACCACTATCTCTTCGCCAAAGCTCTCCAGCTCCGTTCCCATCATCGGTATTTTCTCCATCAATGTGTCATCATCCACTTTTTTCCCGATTAATCCCATAAGATCGTTTTTGTCTATTGTTATCGTTGGCATTTTCTCACCCTCCAAAAAATAACTTCAGATCTCTCAATTGTTTCAGATCGTTCCTGTAAAGATCCCTCAGATCTACAATATTCCAGTACTCTCTTATGATCCTTTCAGGTCCAGGTCCCCATGCAAGTACAGGTATATCTTCACCAAGAAGAGGAACAACAACTTCAGGCCTGAATATTCCTGCTCCGAACAGCTCCACCCACTGCTTTTTCTGTGGATGAAACACCTCTGCCTCAACACTCGGCTCGGTATATGGAAAGTATGCAGGTCTGAACCTGAATTTTTTGAATCCCATCTTTACAAGATACCTTTTCAGATATCCCAGAAGCTGCCTGAAATTTGCATTTTCATCAACAACAATACCATCTGTCTGGTAGAATTCTGCCAAGTGATTCCAGTCCAATGTCTCATTCCTGAAAACCTTTCCAACGGAAAAGAATTTAGCGGGGATATCATCTTTACTCAGTTTTGCTAATGTTCTTGCAGATAAACTTGTTGTATGAGTTCTGAGGATCAATTTTTTCGCTATTTTTTCATCCCATTTATATCCCCAGCCTTCCATTATCCCATTTTCATGCATATCTTTGACTCTATTCACCAGCTCTTTATCTGGAAGTTTTCCTTCTTCTGGATACTTTAAAAAAAATGTATCCTGCATGTCCCTGGCAGGATGATCCTGAGGCTGGAAGAGAGCATCGAAAACCCAGAACTGAGTATCCACTATGGGTCCTTTCATCTCTTTAAATCCCATTTCTATCCATATACTTCTCACATATTCAAGAGCCTGATTTACAAAATGCTTTTTTCCTGGATATACATCCTTTACATCTGTTTTTATATTGAATTTTTTGAATTCTGCATTTTTCCATGATTGTTTGATAATTATTTCTGGTGTTAGTTGAGATATCTCCTCTTTCAGGACTATACCCTTTTCTATTTCTTTCATTCCAGGCTCTGTGAGGATAATATCTCTTCTGATCTTTTCTTTTATATTTACAGCTTTTCTGGATCTTAAAATTTTTAAAATATTCTCTGGAATTTCCTGAATATACATATTAGACTTTTGAAGTTTTTCCAGGATTCTTTCATCTTCTGTTTTTTTATTAAGGAAATTTTTTCCTTCTTCAGTAATCTCTAAGAAATTTCTATTATCTATTTTCTTTATGATAGCCCAATTCCTTTTTTTGAGCCATCCAAGTGCGATTCCATCTTTAAGATCTAACTGATCGAGAAATGCACCATTCCCAATCTTCTTCAGCAACTCTCTTTCAGGCAGTTCTCTCGAAAGATTTTTTCCTTCTTCAGTAATTTCAACAATTTTTTCTGTTTTTTCTTCTATCTTTACCATATTTTTAGAAGAAAGCCATAAAGAAGCTCTCATTACGGCAACTTCGTCCAATTCCGTCTTTTTTGCTATATTTTCTATACTGTCCTTTTTAGAATCCTTTAAAGCTATAAGAATCTTTTTCTCATGCAAACTAAGCATAGAAAAACCTCCGTCTCTGGATCAAAATTGGCGGGGATCACGTCCCATTGGATACATGATAAGAATAGAGCAATATACTTTAAAAGGTTTCCTGTTATGGAAAATTGATCCTTAGCAAAGAAAAATAATAAAAGACCGGGATATCATCATTGTTTTTTATGAGATAAATAGTCAAAAAGATGTACAGATGTTTTCTTTGGTATAGTTTTATCCTTTGACCATATCCTTATAATTGATCCTCCTATTTGAATACGAAAAATCCCTCGTAAAACCTTGGAGCCAAGGATCCTTTCTTTCAAGTTAGGTTTCTCATTCATAGTATCACCTATAATAAAAACTTATGGAAATTTTTTTCATTGTAAGATTTTATAAAATTAAAGACTACATCTTCAGGTAACATATACATCTAATTTTTAATGCCATTTATATTATTTATCATGAT
>JAGGSA010000012.1 GCA_021159325.1 Methanomicrobia archaeon
CTGGAATCTGGTGTGTCTCATGGTAGTCTTTTCTTAGGGTAAGTTATCTGTAATTAGGAGGTGAATTGTCCAGATCTAACTTTTTACCCTTTAACTTTCTCAGTACAGCCTTGGCTCTTATCGCCATAATTACACCTTTTATAAAAACATATTCTATTCTAATTTAAATAGTTTTTTATTTCACACCCTCAAAACTAAAGTAAAAATGTCATCAATGAAGTTTTTACTTATTATCTCAAAGTTATTTGGAACCTCAAAAACTGTGTAGTAGAGTTTGTTGACAGTATATCCTCTTATCTCTATGGAGTTCTCATATCTTTTTATCTTTATATCCTCCTTGTTTGCCCCTGGCATCCTGACCTTTATTGTTATCCTGTTCCTGTTTCTTCTCAGTACAGACTCAGGTTCCTCTATCACAGGGGGCACTCTCTTGATCTTCTCATCATACAGTCCCATTCTCCTTTTCAACTCAGGTTCATACTTCTTGAAGTCTCCAAATGCAGAAACTCTGATCTCGGGTTTCTTTGAGTTATTAGAATTTACATATATGCTTATCCCACCTGATTTGGGAGTATCCATCAGATTGATCATCCCTGTTTTACCAAAATCTGAAACTTCCTTGTCTTCGTATGAGTTCAGAGCTATCCCACAGTTTGGACAGAAGTTCCATTCTTTCTTGATCTGTATCTTGCAGTTAGGACATTCAAGCTTCATTGAAAAGTTATAGAGAAAAGGTATTATATAAAGTTTTTCATACCTTCCCCAGCATCTCTTTAAGAAGTGTGGAACAGTATCCCAGTCTTCCAGATGCTTTTCTTTTTTCCATTTCGTCCAGATATATCCCAAAGTTAAAAACAAATCTTGAATAGAACTTGTCTAAATTTTCATACTCCTTATAATATTCAAAATACTTTTCAGGGCTACCTCTCTCAAGTTTTTCTATAAATTTATCAAGCTTATTCAGATAGCTCTCCCAGAGAAGTTTAACTCTCCTTTCTTCATCGTTTTCTATAATCTCCTCTCCCTCTATACTCTCTTCTTTCTTTTCCGTTTCTTTTTCCTCCCAGTACTGATCTATATCCTCCACATCTTTCTCCGGAACCTCTTCTAAAATATCCTCCTTCCATACAACATCTGATTTTGGTGGTGCTATAACAGGTTCTATCCTTTTAAGTTTTAGTTTTCTTCCTTTGGGAATACTCTTCTTCTTTTTTTTCTTCGCTCTCATCATTAAAGAAGAATATACAAGAATATTGATAATAGCAAGAGCTAATATAATAAATCTCAAGTCCATAAATAAAGTTAGCTCTGGAATATTTAAACTTTTCTTCGAATATACTCCTAAACGAAACCTTTTTAAAACCATGGCTTTATCACTTTACATACTATAAATTTTGGTGATCATATGGTACAGCTACATGATATGACCTTTAGAGATGCACACCAATCTCTGCTGGCTACAAGAATGAGAACGGAAGATATGCTGCCAATAGCTGAAAAGATGGACAAAATAGGATTCTTCTCCATGGAAGTATGGGGTGGAGCCACCTTTGATGTTCCTATCCGGTATTTAAATGAAGATCCCTGGGAGAGACTGAGAAAACTGAAAGAAGCAATGCCAAATACACCAATGCAGATGCTGGAAAGAGCCATGAATATAGTTGCATACTGGAATTTTCCCGATGATATAGTGATAAAATTTATAGAACTCGCCAAAAAAAATGGATGTGATTACTTCAGGATATTCGATGCTGTCAATGACCTGAGAAATATGGAGGTACCGATAAAAACTGTGAAAAAGGTAGGGGGACACGCACAGGGCGCTCTCTGCTATACCATAAGTCCGGTACATACTGTGGAAAAATATGTTGAAGATTTTAAAAAGCTGGAGAAGATGGGATGTGACTCTCTCTGTATAAAGGATATGGCAGGGATGATCTCACCGAAGATGGCCTATGAAATTATCAGAGGATGCAAGGACGCAGGTATAAAGATACCCATAGATCTTCACTCTCATTATACAAGTGGAATGACAGGAATGGCTTACATGAGAGCCATAGAGGCTGGAGTAGATATCGTTGATACATCAATGTCGCCTCTTTCTGGTGGGACTGCCCAGCCTGCAACAGAGAGTGTCGTTGCTGCTCTGAAAGGCACAGAATGGGACACCGGATATGATCTGAAGGAGTTAATCGAGATAAGAAAATACTTTATGAAGGTATGGAACAAATACCGGCATCTTCACAGATTCAATGCCCTCAAGTTCGATCCCTCTGTCACCGTTCATCAGATCCCTGGAGGAATGCTATCGAATCTCATATTTCAGTTAGAACAGCAGGGTATAGCTGATAAATACAATGAAGTTCTCGAAGAAACAGCAAGAGTAAGAGAGGAACTTGGATATCCTCCCCTGGTAACACCGACAAGTCAGGTAGTTGGTGTTCAGGCGGTACTGAATGTGAAATTCGGAAGATATAAGGTTATTCCAAAGGAAACAAAGGATTACTGTAGAGGATTATATGGAAAGCCTCCTGCACCGATAAAAGAAGAAATAATGAAGATCGTTCTCGGCAAAGACTGGGAGGATAAGGTCATCACATGCAGACCTGCGGATCTTCTGGAACCCATGTATAAGAAGAGAAGAGATGAACTGGAGGATATGGGACTCCTCAGAAAGGAAGAGGATGTTCTTACATATGCCATATA
>JAGGSA010000040.1 GCA_021159325.1 Methanomicrobia archaeon
GTTTTAACTCTTTACCTACAAATTTTATAGTCTTTCCAGCAAAACAGAGATACAGGATTACGTCTCTTCTGATATCATGGGAAAGACAGAAGGCTGAGTTTACACATCTGCACAGTATATCTATCCTCCCTCCACTGCCAGGAAGATCTTTTAAAAGGAATTTTGTTTTTGCTGTGTTGCTTTTCACTATGAAGGTTACCATAAAGACTCTAACATTAGAGGTATAAAAAAAGTGATGGTGGGGCCGCCCGAATTTGAATCGGAGTCTCGAGCTCCCAAAGCTCGAAGGATGGACCAAGCTACCCTACGGCCCCTTCTTTAAAAATAGAAAAAATAAACTTATAAATTTAACGGTTACTTTGGTTGGAATGATTTTGTCGGACATCTCTCTGCATCCATATTGGCAGGTACTACATGACCAAAGCAGTCTCCTTTTGTCTCGTCTATCGGCTTGTAAAATTTACAGTCCTTACATTTTGGCATATTCTCACCTCCTTTTAAATTATTTAAAAATTCTTCGATTAGACTGGCTAATTTCTTGCCGATTCCTCTAATCTGGAGTAGACCATCAATCCCCTTCTCCCGATAGATTTTCTCAATGCTTTCTTTTAGATCATCTATACTCCATGCGGCTTTTCTATAAGCCCATTCTCTGTAATCACCTGATATCTGTAGCTCTCGAGCTTCAAGATAGAGAATCTCAGCAATTTTTTTGTTAATTTGCAGTTCTTCTGGATAAAAACTTACGGGTCTTGGGATATAATGTTTTATTCCATATTTCTTACAGTACTTCAGGACTTGTTCGTGTACCTTAAATGTATGCTTACTCAGTAATTTTGGATTGGCATAAAGTTTTTTGTATTCTGTAACTAAATCAGGATTGTATCTTCCAAGCACTCTGTAAAAATGTGTACCACAGTATCCATTAAGGGTTAGTCCACCATCTAATATGTACTCTCCCCCACATTCCTTGGTCTTTTTAATTACAGCTTCGATGTTTTTCTCATTATCACAGATAAATGGCAGGATAGGGATAAAAACAGTACCTGTCATGATATTATTATCTGCTAATTTTTTCATAGCATTAAATCGAGATTTTACAGAAGGAGCTTTGGGCTCAAAAATTCTACGGGTTTTATCCTCCGTTGTTATGATAGACCAGCCCACATTGAGATAAGATCTTTCATTGATCTTTTTGAGAATATCAAGATCCTGTAGGAGAAGAGGCGATTTTTCGTTGATAAAGACAGGAAACTCTAACTCAAGACAGACTTTAAGCATCTCCCTTACATATCGATACTTGGTTTCAACTGGCTGGTAATTATCCAAGTAAATAAGATCCTTGGACTTGTTCTTCAGGGATTTTCGTAATAGCTCTGGTGCATTTTCCTTGATCTTTATGTACTGGGAAAAAGGATCCTCAAACTCCTGTGTTTTATAATGAGAATATCTTTCATCTCGACAGTAACAGTATTCACACCCCCACTCACATCCTGTATATGGATACGCCGAGTACTTGACCCAGAACCAGCCTCCATCACAGTGTTTCTGGATGTTGAGGATATTTTTTGTCTTATAAACCTCGTACATAACTTTCAATCTCCAATATTTTATCTTTATCAAGGTATGTTAAAGCCTTTCTTAACATCAATTTAGAGAGTTTTTTCTTATGAAGCTGTTTCTTCAAAAACTCGAATAGAATTTCCGGGTGATATTTCCCAATAGTTTTTAGTCCCCATCCTATACCCTTAACAGCATCTCTCTGTTTTTCTTCTATATGTGGTTCGAGTAACTCTAAAAGTTTTCTTGTTTTTTCTGTATCGTTCAATACTCTTTTGCTGAAAAAGTGGATGGATACCCCGACACTCCTTTTGATCCATTTATTATTATCTTCCAAGAATTTCTTCAGGTAAGGCAAGGTTTTATCAAAGTAATTTACCAGAGCATGACCCAGACTTCTTTCTCCAAAAATATCACAGACATACCATTTATCTCCTTTGATAATATATTCACGATTTTTTTCCATCACCTCTTCAAATTTATCTCCTAAAAAATAGATTAAAGCCTGACTTACTATAACAAATCCTCCCATGGCATCATAATCGATGATCTCGTCAAAAGCTCTGAAAAATTTTTGTGCCTGGGTATATCCTCTTGCACCAATCTCCTTTCCCAAGAGATCAAGTTTTGAAAATGAAACTTTAGTATTAAGGATAGGACTGAGGATCTCAATGGCTCTGTTAATTTCATCATCTGAGATCATATCCGATACTTCTTTACCGAGGTCTCTTATCTCTCCTGTTTTCATTTCATTCACTTTTTATTTTTTAAAAAATTTTTCATCACTTCTAATTTTATCCATCAGTTCATCTATCATCTCCAGTTTTATGAATGCAAAGCCCGCATTGTCTTTCCTTTTTATTATAAAAAGTTTATCTCCGCTTTCCAAGTTCAGTTCTCTTCTTATATTCACAGGAATCGATATCTGTCCCTTGTCACTCACCGTGACTAGTCCGTAGACTATCTGGTCCTTCATGCATCTTCCTTTCTTCATATAATCACCTATATAATTTTACAAGAAATTTCTTACATTTCTTACTTATAAGTTTTGGGATCAGAAGAATTATCAACGTTCAGATTTACAGAAAAATTATGATCGCTATCAACACC
>JAGGSA010000085.1 GCA_021159325.1 Methanomicrobia archaeon
ATGTTATCACTCATTTAAAAGAGACAAATACGGATTTTATCTTCAGAGCATTCTGGAAATATAAGGTTATCCCTGAAACCTGTTCTGAGCTACCTTTGAATCAAAGAAAGACATGCGAAACAACAGGATATAGCTATGAAAACTTTGAAAAATCAATAAATGAAATTAAAAAGGAGATTCCTTCTATCATAATCTCTTCTGGAATTCCAGCAGAAAGAATTGACGTTAATGAGTATGATCCGATAACTGGCAAAAAATATACAAAAGAAGAGCTATGGGAGATGGCTTTAGATCCAGCAAAGTGGAATATCACAAATCCAAAAACAGGAGAATTGCTCACCAAAGAGCAATTCCAGTTTAATAGAGGAAAGCTTCTTGGTTTCTTTCCTCCTAACTGGAAATCGCCTTCCGATTATAACTGGCAAAAAGCCTATGCTTATTATCCAGATATAACTAACCCGGAGTTCCAAAAATTACAGCTTTCATGGGCAAAGAAAATGATAGATTCTGGAGCAGATGCTATCTGGATAGATATGCTCTTTGCCCAGGCAAGAATGTTTTATGAATTAACAAAAGATCCTTATCATCCGGCGGTAAGGGATAGCTATGAAGCTGCTTTAAAGCAAATAGATGAAATTCACGAATACGGAAGAGAGAAAGGAAAATATATTTATGTTGGTGGGTGGACAAATTTTCTTGAGATAAAGGATAGTGAAGGTACTCCAGCTTATCCGATGCCAGATTTTGATTTTGTTGTGAATATGATTTGGGAAGATGAAGTTAAAAACAAAAATTTGTCTGAGGAAAGATGGAATACATTTTTTGCTAAGGTTAAAAAGTACCTTGGTAATGATACTCTCATTTTAGTTTTTATGGATGAGGCAGCTGTTAAATGGCAGGATCAGCCCTTAGGGATTTTCTCTCAATATTTAAATAAAACTGAGCAAGCAAGATTTTTAGAAATGGCGGATAGCTTTTTCTCTCAAAAAAGAAAAGAGTTTAAGCTACCAATCACCTTTGTTTATCCTTTACACGGAGGTTGGATGGGAAACAATGCAGAAATCCTTTCCTTCGGGAAGTTTAAAGTTTATGATTCTTTGGCTCCAGAATTCCAGACTTATGAAACTATAAAAAATTTAGCACAAAAGAAATATAGTGGTAGACATGAATAAAAAGATCTTAATTGCAGTTGGGATTTTGGGAATATTTCTTCTCTCTGCTTTTTTAATAGGTTGGAACTTCCAAAAAACTTCTGAAAAAGAGATAGTTGCAACAGGAACTATAAAATACATTCCTTTGGAGGGCGGATTTTATGGAATTGAGACAGATAAAGGAGAAAAATATCTACCTTTGAATTTGTCAGAGGAGTTTAAAAAGGATGGATTGAGAGTTTGGTTTAAAGCGAAGCCAAAAAAGGTTGCCACAATTCAGATGTGGGGAAAACCAATTGAGATTTTAGAAATTAAGCTTACAGAAGTGCAAAATCTTTCACAAATTAAGGTTGCGATCCTTTATGAAAGAATAACAGATGGCATTTATCATCCCTCAAAAATAAGTACCTATAAGGATTTGGTAAATATTTTAAACGAGACGAATCCTGATCTGGTTTTCAGAGTATGGTGGAGATGGACTCCAACTCCAGAGTCCCTTCCCTCAAATAGTCCGGTATATCAGGCAGGCCATACTTATCAGCAGCTTGAAGAGACTTTAAGAAAACTCAAAAAAGATTTGCCAGAAATTAAGTATTGGTTTGGAGCAATTCCCACTCAAAGGATTAATTTTGAAGAAAAGAATCCAATAACGGGAAAAACCTATTCTCAAAATGAAACTTGGCAGATGGCTTTAGATCCTCAAAAATGGGGAATCAATTTCTCAAAGGAAAAGCTGCAGGAATTGGCTCAAGAAAAAGGCGGAACGGGTAAATATGGTTATTTTCCAGATATCACAAACAAAGAATTTCAAGAGCTTTATTTAAGTTGGGCAAAAAGGCAGATAGACGCTGGCGTTAACGGATTATTTTTGGATATGCTTTTTGCTCAACCAAGAATTTTAGCAAACATAACTAAAAATCCTGAGCATCCAGCAGTAAAAGATAGTTTAGAAGCAATTGATTATTTAATAAAAGAGATTAGAGATTACGGAAAGAAAAAAGGAGAGTATATTTACCTTTGCAGTTTTGGAACCTTTACCGACTTTCCTGATTACACGCCAGATTTGGACTTTGTTCTTGTTACCCCAACAGTAGAAGAGGTGAGAAATCTTGCCTTGGATGAAGAAAGATGGGATGAGATTGTTTCAAAAATAAAGGAAAGGCTTCCCAAAGCAAAAATTTTAGCAATGATTGACTGGGCTGGAACTACAAACACGCCTTTAGGAGTTTTCTCTCAGGAGTTGAGTAAGGAGAAACAAAGAGAATTTTTAAAAATCGCCGATGAATTTTTCTCAAAGAAAGGAATAATCTTTGTTTATCCAGTTCACGGTGGATTTATGGGTCAGGATGCAAAGATCTTATCTTTCGGTAAGCTAAAAACTTATGATTCTTTAGCTCCGGAGTTTGAAACTTATGAAACGATAAAAGAGTTAGCACAAAGTAAAAAAGCAAAGTCTAAATTGATCTTTTCTGATTGGATAAATG
>JAGGSA010000035.1 GCA_021159325.1 Methanomicrobia archaeon
AAAAGAAGAAGGTTTCGCTTTTCGCTTTAAGTTGTAGTTTTGCCTTTTGCGCTTTACGTTTTACGCTTGAATGTTGTTTTGGTCATTCGGTCATTGAATATTGGAATTTAATTGGAAATTGGAATTTGGAAATTGGAAATTGATTTTTGAGATTTGCCCTGTACCACGTCGGGTACAGGGCAACCCTGAACCCTATGTGGTTCAGGGTTGAGATTTGAATTTTGCGCTTTGAGTTTTGCGCTTGAATGTTGTTTTGGTCATTCGGTCATTGAGTATTGGAATTTAATTGGAAATTGGAATTTGGAAATTGGAAATTGATTTTTGAGATTTGCCCTGTACCACGTCGGATACTTTGAATTTTGAAAGGTGCTTTTATGACCCAGAGAACAAGAACCATCCTCTTTATAAGTGCTGTATTCCTTTTTCTAATTATCTCCTTAGTTTCTGTTTCTTATTCCCAGGGCTATCGCTTTGATTTCAAGAAAAAAAAGTTTGTCCAGACAGGAGGAATCTTCTTAAAAACAAAACCACCAGGGGCAGATGTCTTCATTGACGGGAAACCAAGGGGGAAGACAAACTTTTTATCAGGCAAACTCCTTATCAAAAACCTGATGCCCCGGTTCCACGAAATCAGGGTAGAAAAAACAAACTTTTTCTCTTGGCAAAAGAGTTTAGAGGTCAAGGAAAAAGAAGTAACAGAAGCAAAAAACATTCTCCTTATCCCAAAAAATCCAAAGCCCCGACTTCTAATCAAGGGAATAAAAGATTTTCATCCACTTTCAGACGGCTCTGGAATTGTCCTTTTTGACGAAGACAAAAAGAAAAGAATTCTCCATTTCCCGGATTTAATTTCCCCACCCACAACTACCGCCACTTCAAGTATCTCCCAAAACGCCTCATCCTCTTTAGAAAAATTCAACAACAATGTTTACCGTCTGGATAAAGATGGATACCTCTTCAAGAATGAGGAAAAACTAACCACAAGAACATTTAACAACTTTAAGGTTTCTCCGGATGAAAAAAGGGTTGTTTTGTGGACGAACTATGAAATCTATCTTTTGTCCCTATCTCCGAAAATGACCTACCAGGGAAAAACATTTGAATTATCATTTTTAACCCGCTTCTCAAAAAAAATAGGCCAGGTCTTCTGGCTAACGCCCAACTACATAATATTTAGGGTGGGCAAAGATATAAAAATAAGCGAAACAGACACAAGGGACCACCTTAACATTGTTCGCCTGTTTCATTTTCCCCAGGGAGAAACAAAAATTTTCTTCAACCAAGCAAACAAGGATTTGTACATTCTCAACCAAAAGAACCTCTTTCTTGTAAATATACTATGATTGAGGTCCCTCTCCACATCTTGATTTCTTTGCTGAGGCATCCTGAGAGCGAGGAAGGTAATTTTTAGGAACTTCCGGAGCCGAGCGGGCATGGTTCGAGCGAGCGTAGCGAGCGAGAGAGCGAGGCGAGGACATAAGCGAGCGAGCGCGCTGGGCGAGCGAGCGGTTCCTAAAAATTATCCTTCCGAGCGATTGAATATTGTAAATAAGGCCTAATACTATGATTGAGGTCCCTCTCCACATTACTGGCTTTTTTTCTCCCCGACCTGCCTCAAATCCGCTTAACTCTGGCTCAATAGGAGCAGGT
This sequence comes from Methanomicrobia archaeon, assembly GCA_021159325.1. Classification (GTDB taxonomy): domain Archaea; phylum Methanobacteriota_B; class Thermococci; order Methanofastidiosales; family B48-G16; genus B48-G16. Next base: position 1,651 of record JAGGSA010000035.1, read on the forward strand.
GTATTGATTAAGCCCGGAATTAAATGCCGATGGAAACTCCTAAAAAAAGGTAGAAAAAACAAGATTTTCTACAACGGAAAAGAGGTAAAAATAACCCCAATAGAAGAACTATTCAATCTTATCAATCCTGAACAAAGGTTCTTAATCGAACTTTTTTCTCCTGTCGGCCTTGGTTTTGGCTATGGAGCAAGCGCCGCCTCTACCCTTGTTGTTTCCTTGAGCATCTGTTCTTTTCTTAAAAAACCAGCCTTAGAAGCAGCGCAGTTGGCTCATATAGCCGAGGTAAAATCTCTGACTGGCTTGGCAGATGTAAGTGCTATCTTCTCTGGAAAAGGACTGGTAGTAAGAACCAAGGCAGGGGGACCAGGTATTGGAAAAATAAAATCCTATCCCCTTCCCTCCTCCATCCGCATCCTCACTGTTGACCTGAAGAAAAAAGAAACAAAAAAAATGCTGAAATCAATGAGCCCTCAAATCAAAAAACTCGGCTTAAAACTCCTCAAAGATTTTCTTAATCAGGTATCGCTGGAAAAATTTTTCTCCTGCTCTCAGTTGTTCTCCCAAAAAATGAATTTTGCCAAAAAAGATTTTTTTGATAACCTAAAATCCTTGAAAAAGGCCTCTTTTGGTATAAGCGTTAAAAAGGGTGTGCTTTTTACAGCGGTTTCTAAAGATTCTCTCCCAAAGGCAAGGGCGATTTTAAAAAAACTATTTGGCAAAACCCACACCTTCAGGCCTGTTCTCCTTCCGCTTGACAAGGGTCTCCAATCTGTGGTTTAATCTGATAAGGTCTTACCCTTGAAAAAAATCCAAGAAATACTTAACAAAAAGGCAAGATAACCTCTCCTTTGGTCAGGGAGAGCGGCTAACCGCTTCCCCTTAAATCC
>JAGGSA010000100.1 GCA_021159325.1 Methanomicrobia archaeon
CGTTTCCATTGTTATTTTCTTCATTCCATCCATCCTCCCTCCCCCGAACCTGTACAGATATACAAGTTCAGAGTATGTTGGGATATAGGAATATGTGTTTAAATATTTTTCGGATAGAATATAATTGGAGGGAAATTAAACGAAGTGGAAAAATCCAAAATCTTTAAATAAATAGATGACCAATTCCTATTATGTTGAGCTTAGTGATCTCTGATTTTCATGGGAGCGTTGAAATACTTGATCCCTTGGAAAAAATGATAAATGAGAGTGATCTGGATGTCATATTCTTCTGTGGTGATATTGTAAAGGGACATAAGAGAGGTAATGAGTGGCTTGCAGCAAAAGCAGAAAACAGAACACCAAACAGAGAAAAACTCGGAATAATAACAGAGAAAGATGAGGATATCATGTACTATAAAAAATTTTATGATTTTCTTGACAGAACAAATATAAAAGTTTTTACAATTCCAGGGAATATGGATGCACCTGAATCGCTCTACTTTGAGACTCTGTGGCGTCTGAAGAAAAAAAATATCAATTTAGCTCATGAGCTGATATACTTTATGGAGGATTTTGCACTCTGTGGTTTTGGTGGGGAGATCAATGAGGATGAGAGAGAGGATTTCTTTGTTCTTAAATACACAAGAGACGAAACATTCTTTGCTCTGAGAAAACTTGCATATCTGAAAAAGGATTTTGTTCTGCTGACACATACGCCTCCTGTATGTACCTTTGATGATGGAAGAGGATCAACGGTTGTGAATGAGATCATAAAGAGGTATAAACCGAAGTTCTTATTCTGTGGACATTCTCATCAGCAGGGAAAGGAGAAAATAGAGGAAACAATAGTTGTGAACCCCGGAGCATTGAAAAATGGAAACTATGCTACAGTTGATCTGAAAACAGGGGAAGTGAGGTTAAAGAGTTTATGAGGCTTGTGATAGAAGTTATAGAGATAAAGGGCAGATGCCCCGTTTATAAGAAGGGGGATAAAATAGTTTTTGATGATGGATACAGACTGAACCTTAAAGAAACAGATGCTTTATGTATTCACTCTCTTGCCTCTATTCTTCCATATTACAATGCGATCTACAGAGGAGTATCACCGAAGGATATGGGGCTCGGAGATGGATATGTCCAGTGTTTAGACCCTCTGGAATTCACAGGAGGAGGAACTGTCATATTTAAGATAGAGGTGAAGCCGTGAATGGCAAAATTCCTCTTAATAAAGAAAATAGAAGCTGAAATACCTGAAACACTTGAAGAAAAACTTCATCTTAACGACGAACTCATAAAAAAGCCTTATGGCGATATGGAAAAAGAACCCAATCTTCTGGATCTGAAGATAGAGATAGCAAAAGAGATCTTTAAAAAATGCATCTTCTGTGAAAGAAGATGTGAGGTGGATAGATACCGAGAATCTGGATTCTGCAGGGTAAAATCTCCTCTGATATCCTGTGCATTTCCACATTATGGAGAAGAGAGGATGCTTGTACCTTCTGGTACGATATTTTTCTCTGGGTGCAATGCCAACTGCGTTTTCTGCCAGAACTGGGATATAAGCCAGTATCTGAACGGAGAAGAATGGAGTGCTGAAAGGCTGGTGAACTGGATAACAGAGATGAGACATATCATAAAAAATGTGAACTTTGTGGGAGGGGAGCCAACACCCAATCTTCTGTATATCCTTGAAGTCCTGAAGAAACTGAATATCGATATCCCGGTAATCTGGAACTCAAACTTCTACATGTCAGAAGAAACAATGAGTATTCTGAATGGCGTTGTGGATATATATCTCTCTGATTTCAAATATGCGGATAATGAGAAGGCCTTAAAATATTCAAATCTACCGAATTACTGGGAGATTGTAACAAGAAACCATAAAATAGCATATAAACAATGCGAGATGATAATAAGGATTCTTGTGCTTCCCGGAAAATGGATAGAAGAAGATCTCCCGGAGATCCTCAATTTTATAGAGAAAAATCTCCCGGAGGCAAAAGTGAATCTCATGCCGCAGTACAGACCTGAATGGAAAGCAGGAATATACCCAGAACTCTCAAGAAGAATAACAGGAGAAGAATGGAAAAGAGCTCTTGAGATATTATCATGGTACTCAGTGAGATGTATAGAAAAATATTAGATAAGTATGTATGGGATTCTCTAAGCACCTGAGTACTCAATTGAGTACTCAATTGAAGACAAAGCTTTTATATCTCTATCAAGAAAGAGTAATTACCTTGCAAGGAAGATACAGTGCTGGCGCTTTTTAAAAACAAGAAGGAGGTGATAAAAATGGATAGAGATGTAATAATAGCTATAGGGCTTTCAGTAATAGCTCTCATTCTGGGATCTCTGAGTAATCAGATGTTAATGGGAATATTTTCAGTGCTTCTCATTGCGGCAGCTGAAGTTAGCTATAAAATTTATTTAAGACTCAAGAAAAAAGAATAATAA
>JAGGSA010000096.1 GCA_021159325.1 Methanomicrobia archaeon
GATATATGATGAGAAGAACTGGGTATGGTGGATAGCTATGTTAGAGTTTAAATGATTTATAACTTTAAAGTTGAGAAATAAAACTATCCATTATATTCAGTTAAGGAAAGATTTATAAACTTATGTTTCAATATAGGTATTAGGGATGGTTTCCTCCTTTTCCATCCCCCTCTCTTCTACACAAAAATCTTCAATAGAGAAGATAAATCTGCATCTGTTTTTATCCCTGTTTGTGAGAAGTGTGTTCTTGATGCTTTAAATCCGATCTCTCTGAGATCGTCAATGACAGAGTCGATCTTTTTTAAATCAAATTTATATAGTTTTGCAAGTTTATGAATATCATAATAGAATGGAGTATCTATCTCATTCTTTATTATCGTCATCTTCTTTCTGAGATCTGAAGAGATATCCCTTTTCATAATTCTATCCAGAAAACTGTCATTTTTTATCTTTCCTGTCCATACAGGTACGGAAAAACTTATTTTTCTCCCACAGAAAGGGCATCTCTGTATAAGTTCTTTGGAGTACGTCCTGTAACCACATCCACAGTAATATACTATACTCAGATCCTCTATGTTTTTTTCCATCGCAGTTAAACTTTTCTTCACTCTGAGAAATACACGCATATAATGTTTATGAGCATAGGCAAGTATCACATCTACGGAGTAATCCTGCTTCATTCCCTCTCTCAATATGCTTGAGATGAGAATTCTCACTCCCAGTTCTCTGAAGAAATCTGTTTTCAGAGGAATTGCAGAGTATTTTCTTATACATGCCTTTTTTGAAACACATAAAGCCTGTGTATCTGTGGCAGTAACACATAAAACCCCTTCGGGCTTAACGATTCTGAATGCAGAGGTTAAATATCTTGAAGGAGAACCAAAAGGATCTATGTCGACTATATCTGCCCTTAGATCTAAAAGATTAAAATCTCTATTGTGGATCTCTCCCCTTACACCATTCATCTCACAGTTTTTTTCTATCAGTTTAACAGCTTCAGGATTGATATCATTAAAAATAGAATCTAATCCCGATTCCTTCACGTATCTTATACCCCGTACACCTGTGGCAGATAATCCATCCAGAACTACGCCTTTAAAAAAAGAAAGAATTAAAGAGGATAGGTCTCTGTCCATCCTCATCTCGGGATTGTAGAAAACTCTGTTCTTGGACGTTATTTTCTGAAACTCAGGAACTTCTATCCTGATCTTTCCCTCTGAGATTATCATGAATCAGACATCTACCTTTATACCGAGTTTTTCTTCTAATTCCTTGTATCTGTTTCTTATTGTTACCTCAGTTACCTTGGCAACCTTGGAGATTTCCTTCTGTGTCTTTCTCTCATTGCACTGAATATTCGCTATATACAAAGCACCCGCAGCAACCCCCATAGGTCCTCTTCCTGATGTCAATCCTTTTTTCATCGCCTCCTCGAGTATCTCTATAGCTCTCTTCTGAGCTTTTCCGGATACACCAAGTTCAGAGGCAAATCTCGGAATGTAATCTATCGGGTTAGTTGGAGAGAGATTTAGCCCGAGTTCCTTTGCCAGAAATCTGTAACTTCTTCCTATCTCCTTTTTGTCAACTCTTGAGTACTCTGCGATCTCATCCAGTGTCCTCGGAATATTCTGCTGCCTGCAGATAATATAGAGGCATGCAGCAGTTACACTCTCTATGGATCTTCCTCTTATCAATCCTTCACTGAGTGCCTTTCTGTAAAGTATGGCTGCATCTTCCCTTATATTCCTGTGTAATCCCAAATAAGATGCCAGTCTATCCAGTTCTGATAATGCAAAGGAAAGGTTTCTCTCCATCGCATCTGAAACTCTTATTCTTCTCTGCCATTTTCTCAATCTGTATATCTGGGCTCTTCTCTTGGGACTCAGATCTTTACCGTATATATCCTGGTTTCTCCAGTCGATCATTGTTGATAATCCCTTATCATGTATGGTATATGTGGTGGGGCTTCCAACTCTGCTTTTGCTGTTCCTATCATCACTCTCAAATACTCTCCATTCAGGTCCCGTGTCTATTATCTCCTCCTGCACAACAAGTCCACAATCTGCACAGATAATTTCAGCTCTATCAAAATCTTTTATCAGATGAGTTGATCCACACTCAGGACATTTTAAGGGTTCTTTAAACCTTAATTTATCCTTTTTTTCCAATATATCACCTCAAATATATTTCTTTATTCAAAAATTCCTCTTTATCCTTCCCTCCCTTTATAAGGATCTTGACATAAGGATACTTTATATTACCGAAAATATCCACGATTTTTCCAATTTTCCTCTTTTTTTTATCGTAAACTGATCTTCCGAGGTATTCAGGCTTTATTTTCTTTGATTTTAATATAATACAGTTTCCCATTATATGCA
>JAGGSA010000003.1 GCA_021159325.1 Methanomicrobia archaeon
TATCGTCTATATTCTCATCATAGAAAATTATATATATCTGTAATAGAATAACCATATCATGAAAAGAAAAATTCTGATTAAAAAAAGAATGTATTATGCAGCTGCTTTTAGCCTGATCATACTTCTCAGTGCAGTAAATTATGTAAACTCTGCCGCAGCAATCAAAAGTTTTTCCCCTGATGCTTCAAAAAGTGGCGTATTGAGAACAGATAATAGCATTTACCTCGGGGAATATACTGCAGGAGATACATACGGGAATATGGGGAGAAGAGTATTTCTCACATTCGATATCAGTGAGATCTCGCCTGGAATCTCAATAGATTCTGTGAAGCTTGATCTGACGCATTACTCCATTTCAGGTGATCCCTTCCATGATCTCGGAACTTTCTATGTGGATGGAATAGACTATGGAAATACTCTCGATACCTCAGATTACTATCTTGGTGCAAATCCCATTATCGCCACATACAGCTCTCCACCATCTTCTCCATTGCAGAACACCACTCTTAAGAACTATGTAACAAATGCATTAAGCTCAGGAAAAGTGCAATTCAGACTTCGATTCTTAAAAAATACAGATAATGATGGTGCGTTAGACGGAATTTACTTTAATACCATAACACTGACAATAGGATGGTCCACACCTCCCCCAAGCCCGACATTCACAGTTGCACCTACCTTCACATATGTACCTCTGCATCTCCCGGATCTCACTGTCTCCGATATCTTCACACATAGCTCGGGATACATAGCATTTACCGTAACTAACATAGGTGATGCAGACGTTGTCTCCAAGAGCATAGCATTCAAAGTTTACAAAAATGGTGTTCTCATATACAACAGCTCAAAAATACTGACGATCCCTGTAAACGGAACTCTGACGTTTATCATGACACAGTCCTCAGCAAAGGTCACAGGCACTGACGATGTCAGAGTTATTGTGGATGCCAATAACGCAATTGGAGAGTGGAATGAAGACAATAACGAAAGAACTGAAACTTTAAATGAGATACCACCAGCCACGACGTCTCCGCCCACCACCACGCCACCTCCCACAACGACTCCCGCTCCTACAACCACATCTCCACCTACCACCACGCCAGCACCTACGACAATGGCTCCAGCTACAGGAATGCTATCATTGAGCAAGCCCCAGTACAGACAGGGTGAAGCTGTGGAGATATACTTGGAAAGTACGGGTACCACTCCCATACAGCTTCCCACCACAGCACCATGGGCGATATACAGAGTGGAAGGAGGACTTTTTGAGGTATATACCCCTCCCTCTGCAGAAGTAATCACACAGGTGACAGGACACACATCATGGACATGGGATCAGAGGGATAATCATGGGGAAAGAGTTCCTGAAGGTACATACAAAATAGTGCTTCACACATTGAATGGAGGAGAGTACTCTGCAACTTTTACAATTATTGGCGAAACCACACCCACCACACAAAAACCCGCACAGCCGCAGACTACAACGCCGATATCCTCGATGCTTGAGAATCCAGTTGTGCTCATAGGAGGAGCTTTGGTACTGCTTTTACTTGTCCTCATAATAGTGGTCGCACTCAAAAAATAAATTTTATATTTTTTTCTTTTTTATATATTCCAGAAAAAGATATCCTTTCAGAGATACCATAGGAATATGATATTTTTTTGCCTCTTTAATTCCACATTTTACCGTTTCATGGGGTAACTCTCTGTTTGTAAAAAACACAGAAGGTATTGGAAGTTTGTCTAAGAGATCTTCAATAGAAATAAGATATTTTTCTCAAGAGTGAAAAAAGCCAATTTATAGTTTTTTATTAGTGATGATAATTTTTCCTCTATCCCGAGTCCTGTACTCAGTTCTCTTATATCTTTTCTGCTCATCTTGTTGAAACTCAGATCATATGGTTCTATAACTTCATTCTCACTTATTATCCCGTATTTTGCAGATATGATATACCAGTCCACATTATTATTCTCTTTCAGAAGCTTCACACCTTTTTTGACATATAAATGTTGCTTTCCGAGATAAATTTCAGAAGCTTTATCTTTCTCTTTTTTCTTTCTCTTTGTACATGAAGAAACAACGAGAATTCTCATATCACTCATACTCTATCGGATCCTTATATCCTGCCTCTTCAGTTTTATTCTATCCTCAGGCAATCTATCCTGTGTATTCATTCTAAACTCCTGCTTTATGCAACTGCATTAATATTCTTATATCA
>JAGGSA010000043.1 GCA_021159325.1 Methanomicrobia archaeon
TGGAGGATATGGGACTCCTCAGAAAGGAAGAGGATGTTCTTACATATGCCATATACCCCGAAGTGGGACTGAAGTTCCTGAAAGGGGAAGCAAAGGCTGAGTTTGAATCCAAAGATCTTCCTCTGCCGATCACTCATAAGGCGTCCAAAAACTTGATCAAATCTTTATTCCCAGAAGTTTCTGAAGAAATTATCAACAATATAGGTAAGCCTGTCAAAATAGAGAGAATGGCTCCAAGAAGATTAACTGTAAGAGTAGATGGAAAAGAATTCGATGTGATAGTAGGACCAAAAGGACAGGAAATAAGAGAGGATGAACTAGAAGTAGAACGCGTACGTCAAGTATCTTCCAAGTCAGTAACCTCCTCTCAAGGAAAAAAGATTGAGAGCCCGATGGCAGGTACTATTATGAAAATACTCGTTAGAGAAGGGCAGAAAGTTAACAAAGGAGATACTCTTCTTACTCTCGAAGCTATGAAAATGGAGAATCCTGTCGCTTGTCCCAATGCTGGTATAGTAGAGAAGATCATGGTTTCTGAAGGACAGGAAGTAGATAGAGGAGCTCCACTTATGATCATCAGGGGATAAAAATGAGAAAGAAAGTGATATCTGTCTTTATCTTACTCGTTATTGCAGCAAATACATTTGTACTTTGTTCAGAAGGATCGGAAGATACCCAGCCTTTAAAATTGGGGGATATGTTAAAATTAGTAGGCGTTGGCGTATTTATGGTAACATTTTCACTATCAGTGCTTTCTTTAGCATTATATTTAAATGGAAGACTCATAGCATGGCTGGAATCAAGAAAAAAACCCGAGGAAGACATAAGAGAGAAAGTAGCTGCAGCTGCAGCTTCGGCATATGTGCAGGAAGGTGAGTAATTCATGTTTCACGATCTCTATATAACGGGTATTGAAAGAATTTCATCTTTGCAAGTTGCATTGATTATTGTTGGTATAGGGTTGATAGTTCTTGCCATTAAGAAAAAGTGGGAACCTTACGAGCTTCTTCCACTCGGATTCGGTATAATACTGACAAATTTACCATTGACGTATATGAGCCTTGATGTGCCAGGACAGTTTGGTATTTTATACATTCTTTCACACTACGGGATATTCTGGCCTGTTTTACCTATACTCATATTCGTAGGGCTTGGTGCTATGACAGACTTCGATCCTATACTTGCCAATCCAAAACTTATATTTTTCGGAATCGCTGCACAACTGGGGATATTTGTAGCCTTTATAGGAGCGATTTCTCTTGGATTCACGCCCCAAGAGGCAGCTTCTATCAGTATTATCGGGGGGGCTGATGGACCTACAACTATATTCTTAACATCTCGTCTTGCACCCCATATACTCGGAGTTACAGGTGTAGCTGCTTATACTTATATAGGGATGATCCCATTTATACAGCCTCCGATATCCAAAGCTCTGACATCTGTAAAAGAGAGGAAGATAAGAATGAAGCCATTGAGGCATGTCTCAAAGACAGAGAAGATCATGTTTCCGGTGATTACTTCTATAATAGTTTTGCTGCTGGTACCGCAGTCGGGCCAGATAATAGGGATGTTCATGTTTGGTAACATGTTGAAAGTAAGCGGAGTGGTACCACGACTTTCAAAATCCGCAAGTAATGAACTGACCAATCTTGTCACAATGTTCCTTTGCTTCTCAGTTGGAGCCACACTGAACGCTGAAATTATATCAACACTTGGCGTTCTTCTCGTGTTAGGTGTCTTTATTTTGGGGGTAGTAGCTGTTGCATCGGGATGTGCATTTGGAATAATAATGGCCAAGATCTGGAATATATTTTCCAAAGAAAAAATCAATCCCCTGATAGGTGCTTCTGGGGTTTCTGCAGTCCCGGCGGCGGCAAGAGTTGCTCAGGCCGAAGCCTTGAAAGTTGATCCGGAAAATCATATCCTTATGTACGCAATGGGTCCCAACGTTGCGGGGGTAATCGGATCTGCTACTGTTGCTGGAGTATTTCTGGCAATGCTAGGGGGACTTTAAAATTTCCGACAAAAATGAAAATAATAAAACTTGATACAGTAAACTCAACAAATGAATATGCAAAAAAGATATCCTCTGAAAGTGAAGATTTTACAGT
>JAGGSA010000076.1 GCA_021159325.1 Methanomicrobia archaeon
GCAACAAAGCAGATTCTACCCAAAAAGAATAAAAAAGAGTAAGTTTATATAGTAGTTTATCAATAAACTAATAGGTGATTTTGATGATAGAGAGACTGGTAGCTGATATGAAAAAAATAGAGGGGATAGCTCATGTCGGGATAATTGAAGGCTCCAATCCAATAATATCTGATATGCCCCCCGAGGAGAGTAAAGTTTTATCAAAAACGGTAACTGAGATTTATAAAGTTTCTGAGGAAACAGCTAAATCCACCGGCATGGGCAATCTGGAACAGATTTTAATAAGCGGATTTGAAGGGAAGATGATTATTGCGAAAAGTGGAGATTTTTTAGTTGGTGTGATCACGGAAACAAAGGTCAATCTTGGACTTATAAGGCTCAAACTCAGAAGTATCCTCAGAGAACTGAAAGGTGAGAAGAAATGATAATCGAAAAGGTACTTCATAAGTTGAAAGAAGAAAACGATGGAGTTCTTGGTAGCAGTGTCATAGAGAAGGGAGGTTTTATGGTGGCAATGGATGCACCTCCTGAACTGAATATAGAGAAGAGCAGTGTGATGGCTGCAGAGGTGTTCAACAGGCTGGTTAGAAATGTTGAATCGACAAAGGTCGGAGCGATCGATTATATAATGATGGAAGGCAGTAAGGGAGATATGCTTGTTGTGGATGTTGGAAATGTTTATCTTTTTGTCAGAACAAAGAAAAATGCTACCATTGCAAAGATAATGGAGGATGCAAAAGATATTGGAAAAAAGATAGAAGCATTAATCTAAGGAGGATAGTGTATGGGTCAATCTATAGTAATAGCCTCAGGGAAAGGAGGGACTGGAAAAACAACAATATGCGCGAACCTGGGTATAGCTTTAGCCCAGAGAGGAAAGAAGGTGACTATACTTGATGCAGATATAGATATGGCAAACCTTGAGTTAATGCTCGGTATGGAGGGGATGCCCGTAACACTCCATGAGGTACTCTCAGGAGAAGCTGACCCTGAAGAAGCCATATACGATGGTCCGGAAGGTGTGAAGATACTGCCTGCGGGATTATCTCTCAGCGGTGTACAGAAAGCTGATCCGAGAAAGCTTGAAAATGTTTTAAAAGCACTTATAGGCACAGCGGATTTTCTCCTTATAGACGGAGCTCCCGGATTGGAAGTGGATGCTGTCACAGCCATAGCTGCCGCACAGAATATGCTTCTTGTGGTGAATCCGGAGATAACATCGATGAGTGATGCACTGAAAACTAAGATAGTGGCTGAAAAACTGGGAACTCATGTGATCGGTGCCGTGCTCAACAGAGTCGGCTTCGATATGACTGAACTTTCGAAGGAAGAAGTTGAGACAATACTGGAAACAGAGGTTGTGGCTGTTGTTCCTGAGGATCCTGAGGTAAGGAGAGCCGCAGCGTTTGGAGAACCTCTTGTTGTGAGAAATCCAAACTCATCTGCCTCAATAGCCATAAAGAAACTTGCCGCAGATCTATTAGGAGAGAAGTACATACCTCCCTCTCCAGAGAATCCATTGAAGAGGATCTTCAAGGCACTCTTCGGGAGGGATTAAATGAGTTTCATGGATACTCTGGCAGCCAATGTGAGTGTCTTATTCGCTCTTACACTGGTAAGCCTGATCCTGAATCTCATTCTTTCTTTAAAGATAGCTGCTCTGAATGCAGAGGTGGCAAGGCTCAGGGGTGGAGCCCTCACAGCTGAGGAGCTTGAATTGCTCAAGAGAAGACTCACAAGATTAAAAAAGCTCACGAGATGATGAGATTGAAACAGCAGGTAAAGAAAATATTCGTTGTTTCCTTAGTTCTGGTTTTAGCATTTCCCTATTTTGTGGAAG
>JAGGSA010000086.1 GCA_021159325.1 Methanomicrobia archaeon
ACCACATTGCCAAAAGTTCTGGAAAAGCTTAAGGATAGGTTTGAGGTGGTAAAATGATAGTTGTAAATTTTAAAGCCTACTCCGAGAGTGCAGGGGAAAGAGGAGTGAAAATTGCAAAAATATGTGAGAAAGTAGCTTTGGAAAGCAAAAAGGAGATCATAGTATGCCCTCAGACCCCTGATCTCTCTCTTATCTCAAAAGAGGTCTCAATTCCTGTTTTTTCACAACATATAGACCCGGTAGAACCAGGAAGCAGGACAGGACATATCACTCTGGAATCTGTTAAAAGATATGTTTCGGGAACACTGATAAATCACTCAGAGAAGAGAATGAAGATAGCTGATATAGATTATATTGTAAAAAAATGCAGAAAAAATGGGATAAAATCGATTGTATGTACAAACAATGTATCTGTTTCCATGGCGTGTTCAGTTCTGGATCCGGATTATATAGCAATAGAACCACCAGAGCTGATAGGAGGAGATATCTCCGTGACCTCTGCTTCTCCGGAGATCGTGGAAAACGCAGTGAAGAATATAAAGAAAATTAATCCTTCTGTAAAGGTTCTATGTGGAGCGGGCATAAAAACTGGAGAAGACGTAAAAAAGGCTATTGAACTTGGGGCCGAAGGTGTACTTCTTGCCTCAGGTGTTGTAAAAGCCAAAGATCCTGAAAAAGTCTTAATGGATCTAACACACTATTGAGAAAAACTTTTAAATTTTCTTCTTTATAATAATATTATGTTTGAAATTAAAAAAAGGGATGGAAGTACCGAAGAGTTTATTCCAGAAAAAATAGTGGTAAGCTGTGTAAAGTGTGGAGCTGATTTAGAGACTGCGAGGGAGATATCCAATGAAATAAAAAGAAATCTGAAGGAAAAAACAGATACAGAAGAACTTAGAGAAAGAGTTCTTGGGCTGCTGGAGAAAAAAAATCCTCAATGGAAAGAAAACTGGCTGATATATGACAGGGCTGTGAAAAGAAGATTATAAACTGTATATAACTATTCCTGCAAAAGCTCCAATCAGGGTAGAGGTAAAGTTAGTCCAGTTATTGCCCCACCATTCCATCTTTGTTTCCAGTGTAGCTCCTATAATACTGTCTATATTTGCGCCTATGAACCCCGCAGATGCTGCTATTATAATGATGTCATAGCCATAACCCATTATGAATGCCAGAATACCAACAAAAAGAGCTATAAGGAATTCAGCAACTTCTCCAAGTAGAGATACTGCTCCCTCTGTTCCCGTTGGAACTTCTTTTAAGTTTGTTATCAATCTTGGATTTTTCTTTGACAGCCTCCCTATCTCACCACCCGCTGTATCTGCAGTAGCCGTGGCTACAGAAGCCACATACCCAATAAAAAACACCTTACCTCCCACTATACCTTCAAGAATAGCAAGAGATAAAGCTACCAATCCGTTCCCGAAAACATTCAGATATCCTCTTGCTCCCTTTTTTTCCTGAGCCACGCCCTTCTTTTTCTTTTTATCATATTTATACTTAGTTGCTGCCCCGGAAAGAAAAAAGAACATGAAGATCAGAATAAACCATTTCAAATCTGTGAATAAAATTACTCCCATCCCAACTACATAACCACTTAAAAGCCCGGAAAAATCAACTACATTCATTTTGTAAGATGGTATTCCTATTATTGAGCAAATTACAAATGCCGTAAGGATATGAACTGGATCCATCATAATCTGAATGATAGTATCCTATAAAAATTTTTCTATCGCTGTTACAGAGTGTTGAGTACGATTATTTTTTCGTTTACTTAAATCTTGTGGAT
>JAGGSA010000087.1 GCA_021159325.1 Methanomicrobia archaeon
GAATACATTTCTCTTAATACTCTCCTCACGCTTTCTACTTTATCTTCCTTTCTGACCTTTTTATCTCTTCTGTCATCTATTTTAATAAGAGTGCTTACCCTCGTTACCCCCAGCTCAAAGAGTCTTTCATGTGCTTTCTTTATTACAGGCATTATCTGATCCCATTCTCCTTCGATAACAGTCCCCATGGGATTTAACTCGTAGTTGAGTCCTGCCTCCTCAAATATCTTTATTACTTCAGCCACATATTTTGAGAGGCTCTTTTTATCGAGGGGGGATATACTGACTTCAAGTATCATATACTTACCTGTGGTCTTCCCATATTCATGGCTAATTCATTGAGTTTTTCAACTCTTTTTACTAAAGGAGGATGTGTGGAAAATAAATTTATGAGACTCTCTCCTCTGAATGGATTTACTATGAACATATGAGCGGTAGCAGGATTCTCCTGTCTCATCGGCCTTCTCCTTACATAGTTCTCTATTTTTATAAGTGCTCTTGCCAATTGATCCGGCATTCCAGTGAACTGTGCGCTTCTTTCATCTGCTCCGTACTCCCTTGTTCTTGATATTGCCATTCTTATTATCAACGCAGCTAAGGGCAGGAATACAGCCAGAAGGATTATTCCTATCAACTGGGAGTTTCCTCTGTCTCTGTTATCTGCGAAGATCATGAATCTTCCCATAAATCCAAGATATCCGATTATAGCAGCTATAACAGCAGCTATTGTCTGTATCTGCATATCTTTATTCTTTATATGCCCTATCTCATGTCCTATGACAGCCTCGAGTTCCGTATCACTGAGAAGATCTAGGGCTCCCCTGGTAACAGCCACAACTGCGTTTTTCTCGTTTCTACCGGTGGCAAATGCATTGGGAACATTGCTCGGCACATAGGCGATCCTTGGCATAGGTACTCCAGCGTTCATAGCCACTCTTGATACCATGGAATAAAGCTTTGGATACTCATTCTGTGTGACAAATTTGGCTCTATACATTGAGAGTACTATCTTATCTGAGTACCAGTAAGAGATAAGATTAACTAATACTGCCATCACAAAGGCAAAACTCAAAATCTCTACAGGATATCCAAGTATCATTCCGATTATTCCTCCTGCCGCTACAAGAATCAGCGTCAGAAAGATCATCAGAACTCCTGTTTTCAGACCCATATTATCACCAATAGTACTTTGGCATATGAGTTAAAAAGTTTTTCATTGCGTGTACCGTGTTGTCTGGGTGTAATAGAAGCAAGACACGAAGTGCAGAGTTACTCCTCCACCACGAGTTATATTGGGGCTAACGTATGGAGAGTATATGAAGCAAAAATTGGGATGAGGGAAGCATAGCGGTATGTCCGGATGTTATCTGCCGTACCATTAAAACTTAAATTCTCGAGGTTCATTGTTTAAAATACTCTTGAATTATCTGTTCAAACTTTTGGGAATCTATGCCCTCTTCTTCATCTGTAATGATAAGTCTTTCAGAAAAGCCATATTTTCTATACCACTCTCTTTTGGCTTCCCAGTGATTCCTGTACTCTACCTTATCTAACATTCCTAAGTGCTCCCAATACCATTCCTCTCCTTTCCAAGTTATAGTGAAATCCGGAATATAAAAGGTTCCATCAGGGGCATAAAGCGGAACTTCATATCTGAAAGGAATACCTCTTTCATGAAGCAAATTAGCAATTATGACTTCCGATTTGGACCTAACCATAATCCCTGTTAGAGTCTTATGGATCTTCCCCTCTTCGTAC
>JAGGSA010000065.1 GCA_021159325.1 Methanomicrobia archaeon
AGATTAAACCAAAAACAGAATTCGGTAACCTATTATACCTGCTCAGAAGGCATCCAAGATTTCCATTGTATGTTTTAAAATTATTTTTAATAAAGATGCAGGATAGCTCATACAATGAGGAATATGAAAGTTAAGAGAGTAAGGAAGAATTCAAAAAATCAGGGGGATATCGCAGTGCAGAAGATGGAGATGACTTGGTCAGAGTGGTATGATCACCCAGAGGTAAAGCGGCGAATAAAGGAACTGTATCGCCTCGGTTGGAGAGATGCCCATCTAATTCCCGTTCTCAAAGGAATTTATGCAGCTCATACCTATCAAGAAAGTGCTTATTCTCCTCTCAAAGTCAACTTTACAGGAACACTGAGAAGTTTAGATAGACGGATTAAGGCTTCAAGAAAAAGTAAGAAGACAAAATCAAGAAGATAATATGACTCGCTATATCTATCTCTGCCCTAAGTGCGCAAAGGAGAAGCATAAGTTCAAGATAGTTCATTTTCCGCATGGACTCGGCATTAAGGAGGTGCTTATAGATGGTAAAAAAGCCGAGTTTGTTTTACTACTCCCTTCACAAAAGCGAAAATGTGCCGATTGTGGAAGATGGATTAGACATGCATACAGAATGAGGAGGTGAAAAAGAAATGAAAATAGTGGGTACGGAATCGTTGAAAGTTGGGGATATTTTTGTAGTGAGAGAAGTGAACGATACTCTCTTCTCTAAAAAGATAAAGATTGAAAGATTAAGAAGCGAAGAAGAGATCAATGGAATGTTACGATATGCACATGCTAATATGAAAAAATCTTTCTGGAGAGGAGTCAAGCATGCTCTTTTTTGGGTGACGAAAGTGATAGAAAAGAAGGAGGTGAGCGTAGAGAATGAAGATAGTGAAGAGAGCCAAGATTGAGATAATAACAATAGATAGCTTGCGAGAAGATGATGAGATACTTTGGTCGAATCTTAGGTGCAAAGTTGTGGAAATAGACAGATGCAATCGTAAGGTGACCTTTGTTCCTTCTTCACTGCCTTATTCAGCCCATCCTTTTGAAGGGTCATATATGCATTATTACAGGATACTTGAATGTGAAGAGATAAATACCTGTATAATATGTGGGAAGGAAATAGAGAATGGGTATGTATGTAAAGAATGTGAAGAGGAGAATCTTAAAGTAGAGGAGGAAGTAATGTGATATGAGTTTCTCACTATACGAAAAAGGTAAAAATTTGTTTAGAAATCAGGGAAACAATATGTGGTAGTGAAATGAAGATATTGTCAGTTGAACCAGAAAATCTGCCAGAGAGATTTAAGGAGATGATTTGGGAAGATTGGGGTATCGAACTGGATTAACTAATCAAGGAGAAAATGACTGAACCGAAACCACTGGATTTGAATTTTGAGAAGATTTTGAAAATCATTGAGGACGATTTTGGCGATTTCAGAAAAGCATACGAGGTTGAAAAATATATCAAACAACGTATCAGAGTTGCATGTGAGTTCTATCTGAGGTATATTTATGATCCTTGGTTATTATGGGAAGAGAGAC
>JAGGSA010000023.1 GCA_021159325.1 Methanomicrobia archaeon
TGGATATGTTATCAGTTGGAACACAGGTGCAGAGTTGATTAAAGGATACAAAGCAGAAGAGATTATCAACAAGCATTTTTCATGTTTTTATACTCCAGAGGATGTCAAGGAAGGAATACCTGAATATGCGCTCAAGATAGCAAAGCTCGAAGGTAAATTTGAGGGAGAGGGATGGCGTGTTCGTAAAGATGGATCAAGATTCTGGGCTAATGTAGTAATTACACCTTTATATGATGAAGATAAACATTTAAGAGGGTTTGCAGAGGTAATACGGGACATGACAGAGAGAAAACTTATGGAAGATAGAATAAACCGTCTGAATCTTGTGCTTAACTCTATTCTTAAAGTAAATCAATTAACTATTAGAGAAAAAGATCGCAGATCTTTAATTCAAGGTGCATGTAACAATTTCGTTAAGAATAATGGTTATCACAGTGCATGGATTGCCCTTATAGATGATACTCACACAGCGATAATGACTGCGCAAGCTAAATTGGATAAGGATTTTATAAAATTGGATAGAAAGATGAAACGTGGTGAATTACCATATTGTGCAAAAAAGGCATTAAAACAATCAGATATCGTAGTAATAAAAGATCCATCCACATGTAAATGCCCAGTAAGCAAGAGATATCCTTCTGGTACTGGAGTAATGACTCTTCGTCTGGAATACGATGGAAGAATCTATGGTGTAGTGAATGTTACCGTACCTGTCAATTTTATTACAGACAAGGAAGAACATGATTTGTTCAAAGAAATTGCGGAAGACATTGGCTTTGCTCTACATGATATAGAGGTAGAAGAAAAGCGTAAAAAGGCTATAGAAGAGCTACAGGAGAGTGAAGAGAGATATAGAGCTATCTTTGATAGATCCATTTACTGCGTTTTTGTATATGATTTCGAGAGTAAGTTCATTGATGCTAATAAAGCAGCTTTAGATCTATTTGGATACGGAAAAGAGGAGATCTCATCTGTTACTTTCTCCTCATTGCTTGAGGGTGATGATTTATTACGGGCTACCAAGATCACAGAAGAGATCAGGAAGAATGGATTCCAGAAAAAGCCTTCAGTGTTCAGAGTAAAGAAAAAGGATGGGAATTATGTATGGCTGGAAACAGAGGGTTCTTTGATTTATAAAGAAGGAAAACCCTATGCTGTTCAGGGAATAGGAAAAGATATCACCCGTGATAGAGCTTTAAAAGAGCAGAGAGAAAAAGCAAGGAAGGAAGCAGAGTTCTACGCAGATCTTCTTGCCCATGACCTTGGAAATATAAATCAGGTTACCCTGGGATATCTGTATCTCCTTGAAAATGCGAAAGATGAAAAAACAAGAAAAAAGAATATAAATAACATATTAAGATCTATAACGAATAGTTCAAAACTGACAGAAAGTATAAAAATATTAAAAATAATAAGAAGAAGAGAAACAGACAAAGATCATAGCAACACAGTATGAAAAAACTCGCCGA
>JAGGSA010000031.1 GCA_021159325.1 Methanomicrobia archaeon
GTTATCCTATAATAACTCTTATGGTTTCAGCAGTTTTAAATCTTTCGAAAAAATGGCTTTGGAACCATTTGACCGATAAGTTTATAAACCTACAAAAACCAACCACAACCATGTCCAAGAAGAAAAAATATGTCAATTGGGCTCGATATGAAAACGGAAGAGAAAATGAACTCAGAAAGCTTGTAGGAATATTGAAAGAAGTCATTTACTCTTTAGAGAAACCATACACAATGAAATGGAAAGAGGGTGGAGTTGGGAAACCTCCACACGATCCAAGGGCAATAACACTCTTAATGATACTACAAAAGTACATGAGACTCTCAGAACGAGAATTCATCTCACTAATAAAATCTATGGACTGGATTCTTGACAAAATTGGCTTAAAATATGCTCCAAGCAGACATTCGCTATATCTCGCAAGAAAGAAAGCTTCTATTCAGTATATGAGAAAGCTAAATGAAAAAATCATAGAGAAACTTGGAAACTCCAAGATATTCAGTGCAGATGCTACAGGATTCAAAAACTCGAGACAGAATCCACCATGGACAATGAAAAAGAGAAGAAAAAACTATACAAAGTTCCATTTGATCTCAGATACTGAAACAAAGTCATTAAAAAGCTTCATAATAACTCCAGGAAACAAACATGAGTCTCCATACCTTGAGGAACTGCTCGATACAATCGATGTAATGCACAGTCTTCTGGCAGATTCTGGATATCTATCAAGAAAGAACTGTGATTTAGTTGATAAAAAGGGGGCTTCCCGATAATAAAGCCGAAAAAGAGTTGTGGGACAAGATCAAAAGGAAGTTATGCATATAGGAAAATGATCAGAGAATGGGGATCCCATCCAAGAAAAATGAAGAAGCTATACAGCAAGAGAAGCAGAATTGAAGCGATTTTCTGGTCGATAAAAAGTAGATTGGGAGATATTGTGAAATGTAGAACTCCATGGACAATTCTCATTGAATTTTGGTGCAAAGTGATATTGTATAATGCTTTGTTAGTTGTGAAAGAGGTGATTAGAATTTAGTGCCAAACCCGGTCAGGAGGGTACTGTCAAGTTAAGTGCCATGTTTAGCTCCACAGGTGATCCTTAAGAACAGGAAAAACTATATATATTCTTCTATTAATGTGCAGGAAGTGCATATCCCCCCTATGAGGGCATTTAAACACAGGAAACGGGTGAAAAAGAGCAGATTAATAATTAACATACAGTTTTAAAGAGTTTACTTAGCAAAAACAAAATAAAATATAAAAGTGGAAGGCGTGGTACTGTGTCTCATTGAATTATCTTTTTCAAGAGTTCAGTTTGGCGATCAGAATTTCAAGCTTTCCCAGATCTTCAATCATAGAACTGCTCATCTATTCTCCATTCAGAATTGATACAGCAG
>JAGGSA010000052.1 GCA_021159325.1 Methanomicrobia archaeon
GGTTTTAGGGAATAATTTAGAAAAAGCCTTATTACGGAGGGGCTTTATTTATTTACTCTGCAAAAGATGAGATACATAGGTAACACCCCTAAGATGCCAAAATCTGGTAAAATTTGGTAAAATTAGGAAGAGATAATTAACCTATGTATCAATATGAAAGTCATCTTTGTTGGTAAATGGCTTCCTGGATACAGAAAATTGTGCCATCCATTGCCTAATCTCAGTCAGGAAGCCAAATTAAGGCTTAAATGGATGGATTACTACCAAAACCACGGTAATAATGTCTCTCTAACCTGTAGGCATTTTGGCATTTCCAGAAAAACCTTCTACAAATGGCTAAAAAGATACAATCCATACTATCTAGCCAGTCTAGAATCTCAAGATAGAGCTCCTAAAAGAAGAAGGCAGAGAGAAATCACTTCTAATCAAGAATTAAGGATAATCCAACTTAGAAAGCAATATATCCGGTATGGCAAAGAGAAGTTAGCTAGAATCTATCAATCTCTCTATGGAGAAACTATTTCTTCTTGGAAGATTCAGAAAGTGATTGAAAAACATAACCTCTACTATAATCCTCAGAAAACAGCTAGAATTAGGAGAAAAAGGCAAAGGTCTTTTCAGAAAAAGAGGATAACTGAGCTAAAACAAAAGAGAATATCAGGATTTCTTCTCCAAATAGATACCATTGTTATCTATTGGAACAATCTCAAAAGATATATCTTAACTGCTATTGATAAGTATTCCAAGATTGCCTTTGCCAGAGTCTATACCAGTCATTCTTCCTATTCAGCAAGAGATTTCTTGTATAGACTTTATTATCTCTTAGATGGTAAAATTCAAAATGTCCAGACAGATAATGGTTCTGAATTCTTAAAATACTTTGATAAAGCTTGCAAAGAGCTAAATATCAATCACTACTTTTCTAGAAACCATACCCCTAAGGATAATGCTTGCAATGAGAGATTCAACAGGACCTTACAAGAGGAATTCTTAAAACAAGGGAACTTTCACTTAGATCTTCAGAAATTCAATCAGAATCTTACTGAATGGCTGGTAGAATACAACTTCCGGAGGCCTCATCAGGCACTAGGATATGTTCCTCCTATTAACTTTCAAGCAAAATACCTAAAAGTGTTACCTATGTACCCTTCTAGTACATACTCTTGACAAGAAAAATTAGATGTGCTAAGGTTGGGGCGGTCTTGGAAAACGCTTTCTATCACTTTATTATCTCTTGGTAAATTAATCATATGAAAATAGCAATGATCGGACAAAAAGGAATACCTGTTCGATACGGAGGAATCGAG
>JAGGSA010000029.1 GCA_021159325.1 Methanomicrobia archaeon
TGATGATCCTTTTTCTTTTAGCTTTTATCTATGAAAATTGTCGTCTCCAGCTGATATCTCAGTACATCCCATCTCTCTGAACTATAGTTCTCTGTACCTGAAGATTCTTCTTCCATGAATACAATCTCTGGATTTTTAAGACCTGTAAGATTTTTTATCTCGCCTATGGCTGTATCAAAATTGCCCACAGCATCTATAAACTTTGCATCTTTTGCCTCCTTTCCACTCCATACAGAGCCATCTGCATACTCAAAGACATAGTCATAGCTTAAATTTCTTCCTTTTGCCACGGTAAAGATGAATCTCGAAAAAGCATCTGCAATTGAGCTTTTAATCCCCTCTCTTTCCTCATCTGTGAGTGATCTCCAGTCTGCTCCAGCATCCTTATGTTTTCCTGTTTTTATTATGTCAAACTTAAATCCATACTGTCTGTAGTACTCCGAGGCATTTACATGTGCATATATGACACCTATGCTTCCAACGTCAGCATCACTTCTCGCCACAATTCTGCTGCACACCGATGATATATAGTAAGCTCCTGAAGCTCCATAGCCCCCTATATAGGCTACTATGGGCTTTTTTCCCTTGAATCTCAGAATTTCGTATGTGATCTGAGTAACGGCTGCCACACTCCCTCCCGGAGAATCTATCCAGAGGATAGCACCTTTATAATCCCCCTCCTCGATCTCCCTGAGTTTTTTTGTTATCGGAAGAACGTCCTCAACATCCAAAATACCATATACTCTCAGAACTGCTATTTTCCCATCTTTCTCTCCCTCTGAGAAACTTTTTTCTATTTCTTTCATCTCATTCTGGTACTCCTCTTCGTAAGAACTATAATCTCCAACGGGAGAGACTATCTCCTCCTTTATGTAACCATTGCTACCTATACTTCCCTGAGGAGTCTCTATGCATGCTGTTAGAAATACTACCACAATCAAAATACCGATTACCTGAATGGATCCTTTTTTCATTTTATCACCACCACTATCTTTTCAATGATGTTTAATAATCTTTTCAGGAAAAGAAAAGAATAGAAATATAGTTTTCTCTATAACTGACTGAAGATTTTCTCCTCTATCTCTTTAATGTTTTTCTCTATTTTCTCTTCAAGCTCAGGATCTATACCTCTCTTCATCTCGTTTCTCTCTTTTATCAGTACAGAGTAAACATCCACAGCCTCTTCTATATGGCTCTTTATATACTCAGGAGTGAACGTCTTCAGTATTTTCTCTGTTCCATTGTATAGTCTCAGAAGTTTTTCTTTTTCAGCTTTCGTTGGTCTTTCTTCTTTTTCC
>JAGGSA010000049.1 GCA_021159325.1 Methanomicrobia archaeon
GGAACGGTAAATGTTATAGTGGACATAAGCGAACAAAAAGCAATAGAAAAAAGATTGAAAGAGTCTGAAAAAATGTATAAATCTCTCTCCGAGTTCAACAAAACACTTCTTGAGCACTCCTCAGTGGGAATAATGAACATAAACAAGGATATGATAGTGGAGTACACAAACCCCGAGATGAGAAGGATCCTGGGATTACCATTTGGAAAAGAACTGGACGCCACATGGAGGGATATAAGGGAGGTACCATTTTTTGAGGAGACTGGAATATCATCTCTCTTTGAGGAACTCAAAAAAGGAAAAGAGATATCAAAAGATGTATCCTTTACATTTCCCGGCGGTGAAAAGGGATATGTCACTTTAAAAGGTGTTCCAATCCTTAAGGATTCTAAATTTGCCGGGGCCGTTCTGATAGTAAATGATATCACGGAAAGAAAAAAGATGGAGGAAGCATTACAAAAAGAGAAAGATAAAGCACAAAAATATCTTGATGTTGCGAGGGTTATGATTATAGTTGTTGGTGCTGATCAAAAAATCACTCTTATAAATAAGAAAGGCTGCGAGATTTTAGAAGGTAGTGAAAAGGAGATTGTTGGTAAAAACTGGTTTGATAATTTCGTTCCAGAAAAGAATAGGAAAAAAGCGAAGGAAGATTTTGAAAAGTTGATGAGAGGGGAAGTTAAATTAATTGAATACGAAGAATTCTCTGTTTTGACTAAGAGTGGAAAAGAGAAAATTATTGCTTGGCGCAATGCCTTATTGAAGGATGAACAGGGTAATATCATTGGTGTATTGAGCTCTGGGAGTGATATCACAGAGAAGAAAAAGATTGAGAAAGAGTTAAGAGAGTCCGAAAAAAGATTCCGTGATGTTGCATTAAGTTCAGCGGACTGGATCTGGGAAGTTGATAAAAATGGAAGATACACGTTTGCATCTGGAAAAGTAAAGCAGATCCTTGGATATGATCCCGAAGAGATCATCGGAAAAACACCTCTCGAACTGATGCCGAAAGAGGAAGCAGAGCGTATTGGCAAGATTCTCGAGAAAATTGTCTCTGAAAAGAAACCGATCGTTGATCTGGAGAACTGGAACTTGACAAAAGAAGGAGAAAAAGTTTGCCTCCTGACCAATGGCGTACCAATAATAGACGAGAAAGGTGATCTATTAGGCTACCGTGGTGTTGACAAAGACATCAC
>JAGGSA010000013.1 GCA_021159325.1 Methanomicrobia archaeon
ATTTGTACAAGTTCTAATACCATTTCTACGTCAAAGATAGAGTATTGAACCAATTAAAATTAGTAAGAGAACGAACAGTTTCTGGAGAGTTAAAGAGGTCATTAAGCCCCTTACATAAAACATTTTCTACTTTATCCAGGGAGTTAAATGTCTTATTTGAAAAATAATTTTCCCGCAGGTGGTCCCATATATGCTCAACTGGGTTAAGTTGAGGACTGTAAGGAGGGAGAAAAATAAGTTTCATTCTCTCAGGGACTTTAAGATTTTTAGCATTGTGCCATCCTGCTTTATCAAGTAACATAATGAGAAAATTATCTGGATATGTATGAGCGAGATGAGCAAGAAAGATGGACATTGTGACACTATTTATCCATGGCATTACCAACGAGGTTAATTCGCCTTTCTGAGGAGATACAGCAGCAAGAGCATAGATAAATTCTCGGATAATTTGATAATTAACATAAGGTCGTAATCTGGTAGGTGCTCAACATCGTCGAGGATTTGTATACGGCCAAACCGAGCTTCATCTTGAAACAGGAGTTTCACAGGTAATGGAGGAGAAAAACGTGCTGATTTGATTGCTTGCATAATCAATTCTGGGAGTTTTTTTAAATACTTCTTGTCTTTTTTTATCATTCTTCTCATGTTTTGGGCGTGGATTAATTTTCCTCCACCCGTGGCGATGAAGAAGCCGATAGATGTATGAGACAGAAACTTTTCTCTTTAAAAATTTCTCTACTGTCGGACGAACTCTGGATGCTGTAAGAATTTCTCCTTTCCTTGCCCGTTCTGTCAATTGTCCTAATAATTCTTCTTCTTGGGCAAGGGACATAAATGCCCATCTACGACCTCCACGTCCTTTCCGTTTTAACCCATCAGGTCCATTATGATTATATTGACTTATCCACAACCAAATTGCCTGTTTAGATACACAGAGAATATCAGCTATCTTCTGGGCAGAAAAATGATGGACTGCTGTAATCCAGATGGCAAGTCGTCTTTGATAAGATTCTTTGTCTGGTGCTTCTCTTGTCCATACAGCCAGTTCTTCTAAAGAAAGATGAGGATATATGGTAGCAATACGCATAAACACCTCCTTTTTAAGTTTGCTACCATTATATCATTTCTCTATATTTGATGTCAAATTGGTATCAAAAGCATATAGAAG